>NZ_CAUTBW010000002.1:0-103662 GCF_963536905.1 uncultured Alloprevotella sp.
GCGGTTGCTGTGTCGTATAGCTGTTGTCAATGTGCTAATGTGCTAATGTGACGCGCGCAAGCTCGCTAATGTGCCAATGCGTGGGCGCGGTTGCTGTGTCGTATAGCTGTTGTCAATGTGCTAATGTGCTAATGTGACGCGAGCCAGCTCGCTGATGTGCTAATGCGTGGTAGCGGTTGTTGTTGCTTTATGCACTTATTTTAGAGCTGAAACGTCAGATCGCCGTGTGCACTATTTTTATTGTTTTCTATTCCTATTATTAAGACGTCTACGACTGGTGCCGATGATGGCGCTCAGTATTCGTTTGATTTCTTCGTTTTGTTGCCAAAGGGATTCATCGAAGGGGTAGCGTTCGTGTCGGCGGCAAATTTTCAGCCAGTAGCTTGTCTCCTCGCATTCCTTGGCGGCAATTTTGAGTTTGTGGATGAAGTCGAGCCGCGTCTCAGCACATTGTGCTTCTTCGATATTTGCACCAATAGATGTTCCCGATCTCCACAATTGGTCGGCCAAGCGATAGATGCGTTGGTCCTCTAACATTTCTGTGAACTTAATGACGTTCAGCGCGAACTCAAAGCTTATGTCCACAATGCGGTTTCCAGTATTCTCCATAAATAGATAAGGTGTGTTTTAGCGTTATATTGTTGTTTACTTGTATTATTCTAGTCTTTAATCCCCTGCTTTCTTGCATCTGCATTAGCACATTAGCACATCAGCGAGCTTGCTCGCGTCAGATTGTGTCATTATTTTGTCTATCCATTCCCTGCTTTCTTGCATTAGCACATTCTCACATTAGCACATTCTCAATTAGCACATTAGCGAGCTTGCTCGCGTCACATTAGCACATTAGCACATTCTCACATTAGCACATTCACTTAACGAGTAATACGATTAGCTTTAAGCAAAAATCGAAGAAGACCATGCGCGGATTAACGTTGGACTCGATGTCGCGCTGTGCCAGTGAAAATTCGTCCATGATACCGATGACGTTGCGCTCATTGATGAAGCGCGCGAAATTGCGACTGAAGTCGGCCTCCTTCTGCGTTTCGTAGTTGAGTTCCGCCTGCCGGAAGTTGTAGATGAAGTTCTCGCGGATGAGTCGCTGGCAGTAGTCGAGGAAATGCTTCTGACGCTCTCGTCCCCAGGTACTCACCGTTTCGCTCCAGCGCGAAAGCTCTTTGATGTCGCGCATATAGCAGCGGCGCATGAGGAGCACAAACATATCGAAATACGTGGCCGCGTCGGCGTTCACTCCGAGCTGCTGGAGTGCCAGAGTGTAGTTGCCGTTCGCGCTGCGGGCTATGGTGCGCGCGTCGGCCTCTTGAAGGCCACGCTGGCGGCAGAGAGCCTGCTCTATGTCCTCTTGGCGAAGTGCGGGGAAGTCGATGCGCTGCACCCTACTAAGGATGGTGGGCAGGAGCTTCTCGGGCTGGTCGCTCACGAGGATGAAGGCCGTGCGCCCGATAGGTTCTTCGAGCGTTTTGAGGAGTTTGTTGGAGCAGGAGAGGTTCATCTTGTCGGCTTGCCATACGATGACGACTTTGTAGCCGCCGGCTTTTTGTGCCACAAGACTAAGTTTCTGGATGATTTCTGTGCTTTGACTTTCGTAGATTTCAGGTTGCTGATTTTCGATGCCGAGGCGGTCGTTCCAGGTGTTGCGACTGATCCAGGGCGTTTCAGAGAGCAGTGTGCGCCATTCAGAGATAAAGGTGTCGCTGACGGCTTTGGTGGAGGAGTTCTTTTTGAAAATGGGGAAGATGAAGTGGAGGTCGGGGTGCGCGAAGTGGGCCGTCATGGCGCAGTCGTTGCAATGTCCGCACGGAGTGAGTCCCTGGCGTTGTTGGCAGAGCAGCGCCGTGGCAAAAGCCAAAGCCATGGGAAGTTTTCCGCTTCCCGCAGGGCCGCAGAAGAGTTGTGCGTGAGGCACGCGCCCTTCCTCCAACTGGCGGAGTAAGAGGCGTTTCACACCCTCCTGACCTATGACCTCGTCCATGTTCATTTTCTTGAGAGCTTAATAGATTTGTTTTGCAATTTGAGCCACACTGTCCACGGCACTCATTGTGTAGAAATGGATGCTCGGTACGCCGGCAGCGATGAGTTCTTTACATTGGCTCACGGCCCATTCTATGCCGAGAGCTTTGGCCTCCTCGTCGGTGCGGCATTTGAGAGCCTCGTGCGCCAGCGGTTCGGGGAAGTCGCAGTGGAAAGTCTTTGGCACAGCTGTCAGTTGCGAAAGGCGGGTGAGCGGTTTGATACCTGGAATTACCGGCACATCCATTCCCGCCTCCTTCACGCGCTGACAGAAGCGAAGGTAAGCCGCATTGTCGTAGAAGAGCTGCGTCACGCCGTAGTCTGCTCCGAGTTCCACCTTCTTGCGGAAGTAGGCGAAATCGGTCTCCAGATTGGGCGCTTCCTCATGTTTCTCCGGATAGCAGGCCACGCCATAGCTGAAATTCATATCAGTTTCGATGGGCGACCCATCGAGAAATGTTCCTCGATTGAAAGCATTGACCTGTTCTTGCAGTTCAGTGGTGTGCGCATAGCCGCCACGCGTGGGAACAAACATCTTTTCGTCGCGAGGTTTGTCGCCGCGCAGCAGCAGGAGGTTCTCGATGCCCAGAAACTGGAGGTCGATGAGCACATACTCCGTCTCCTCCTGTGTGAAGCCCTGACAGAGAATGTGTGGCACAGCCGTAATGCCATATTCGTGTTGTATGGCAGCGGCCACCGCCACCGTGCCCGGGCGGCGACGCAGGGTAGAGCGGCGGAACGAGCCGTCGGGTTGTTCGGAATAGACATACTCCGAGTGGTGCGTCGTGATATTGATATATTTCGGATCGAACTCGCGTAGGCGTTCGATAGTGCGTTGCAGTCCATCGATGCCTCTCCCTTTCTTGGGTGGCAAGACCTCGAAGGAAAAGGCCGTACTTGAGTTCTGTCGAATCAGATCGATGACTTTCATCCTAAAACAAATGCTTCTGGCGCGTAAAGTGCCAATATTTCACGTTGCAAAGATACAAAAAGAAAAATACAATAAGGCTGTCAGCTGACAGCTTTATTGTGTCAGCCAGCATCCTTATTGTGTCAGCTGACAGCCTTATTCTCTTGAGGGTCTGACCTGTCGGACGAGTCGGACAGGTCGGAGATTCTCTTGAGAGGATTGGTTCTCGGACTGGTCTGACCAGTCTGACAGGTCGGAGGTCCTCTTGAGAGGACCAGTCCGAGCCCCAAACCAGTGGCAGCCGAGCACTCCCCCTCATGGGGGAGATGGAGGGGGCTTCCTGTAGGGGCTTTCTGGGTCTTATCCCTCTCTCCCGTCTTTTTATTATCTTTGCAGCCTAAAAACAACGAATTATGAGATATGCCGGACTGATAAGTGGCGGAGTGGACAGTGCTGTGGCCGTTCATCTGATGAAAGAACAAGGCATCACGCCCGACCTTTTCTATATCAAAATTGGTTCAGGACCTGAAGGGGAGTGGGATTGCTCTGCTGAGGAAGACTGGGAAATGGCATCGACTGTGGCGCGAAAGTATGGGTGTCGCCTCGACCTTATCGACTTGCAAAAGGAATACTGGGAATATGTTGTGGGCTACATCGTGGATCGCCTAAAGGCAGGACTAACGCCCAACTCCGATGTGATGTGTAATAAATACATCAAATTCGGGGTCTTCGAGCAGCGCGTGGGACATGAGTACGACCGCGTGGCTACGGGCCATTACGCCCAAACCGAACGCGACACCGACGGCAACGTGTGGCTCACCACCAGTCCCGACCCTGTGAAAGATCAGACCGACTTCCTTGCACAGCTCGACAACCTCGGACTGCGCAAAATCATGTTCCCCATCGGCCATCTCCTCAAGGAGGAAGTGCGCGACATTGCCGAACGCGAACACCTCGCGCCGGCACATCGCCACGACAGCCAGGGCATCTGCTTCTTAGGAAAAATACGCTTCTCCGAACTCGCACGGAAATATCTCGGTGAGAAAGAAGGCCTCGTAGTGGAAAAGGAAACCGGCAACATCATCGGTAAGCACCCCGGCTATTGGTTCTTTACCATCGGCCAGCGCAAAGGCCTCGGCTTCGGCGGCGGCCCGTGGTACGTTGTGGGCAAAGACATTCGCCGCAACATCATCTATGTGTCTCACGGTTTCCAAACGCAAGCCGCCTATGGGCGCGAGTTCTTCGTGAGTCAGCCCAATTTCCTTACGCTCAACCCCTTTGCGGAGGACGGCGAATACGATATCACCTTCAAGGTGCGCCATACTCCCGAATTCACCCCCGGCCGTCTCCTCGTCAGTCGCGGGCGCTATAAAATCATCTCCGCCGAAGATGTTCAAGGCATCGCCCCAGGTCAGTTTGCTTGTCTCTATGATGCCCACCATCATCGTTGCTACGGCAGTGGGGAGATAGCACAAAGTCGCTAACTCTATCTTACAAAATGTGCGAAATCTTTATTTCTAAATAGCAGAAATAAAGATTTCGCATCGTTTTATTTGGCTTGGTGAAGAATAACCCATATATTTGCGCGCTTTTAAGCAGGAAATGAGAAAGTTTCTCCGCTCAAGGCTCGAGCAAAGCGTGCTCCGCCTCTTGCAAGAAAAACAGCACTACATTTCCCTTATATCTATCAATAAATAGTGTTATTACAGATGGTAAAAGAAATAATCATGAGAAAGAAACCGTATGCCTCACCCGTTATCGCCGTTTATTCCTTTTGTGAGGAAGCTCCACTGATGAATATGTCGCCCGGTACAGGCCAGCACAATCCTGGGAAACGCAAACCTGGTCCTCAAGCCGGGAATACGCGCTCTGAAGGCTGGGGCTCCGACGAAAGCTCTCTGCTCTGGGAAGATTGAGGCGTTTTGACCAACAGTGGGAGATACGCCAGAAAATAGCCAAAAGCAGCATAATAATTCTGCTATAAAAACGGTCACAAACTTTTGCAAAATTCAGCACAAGTTTGTGGCTTTTTTCATGTCCTCCCACGTCTTCTCAAATCTGTGTGTTTTCTCTCTTTTCCATCCCTTTTTGGCTGGAAAGTTCATGCTTGAAAGTCGTAAGGCGGTGCCTGAAAGCGTTGGGCGCAACTAAAAAACGCGAGATTATGCCCTACTCTTGCGCTTTTTTCGTACTTTCGCGATATGCCAAGTTTTGCTTATTATCGTCTGCCGGGCAAACGCTCGTATGTCCGACTGTTCCGCGAGGGAGCAGTGGGGACACTGCCGTCGGTAGAAGAAGCCGATGGGCGAGCAGGATTCCTCATTGCGCCTTTCACGCCAAACGAAACAACGCCCATTGTCTTGCTCGAACCAGAAGAGGTGCGGGAAGGCGTTGTGCCCGAGGGAACTACCTTCGAGCTGCCTGCGGCGCGGCGCAGCGAGAACCGCGAAACTTACGGACAAGCCTTTCGCGCCATGCAGCAAGTGCTGCGGATGGGGCAATGCGATAAGGTGGTGCTGGCACGCACGGCCACAATGCCCATTCCTCCTCTTTCTAACGAAGCGTTAGAACGTTTTTTCTTTGCCGCGTGTGCGGCGCATCCCCATGCTTTTGTATCACTTTTCCAAACCCCTCAAACGGGTTGCTGGCTGGTAGCCACCCCCGAACGACTGCTTACGCACGAAAACGGCGCGTGGCAGACGATGGCGTTGGCCGGCACTATGGCCTGTGCGGACGGAGCGTGTGTGCCCCTCGATGCGTGGAGCGAGAAGAACCGCCGCGAGCAGCGCCTCGTGGCGCAGTATGTTCGCGAGCAGCTCCGCCAGCTGATGATTGAACCAGAGGAGAGTGAGACATACGTGCGCAAAGTAGGGGCCATTTGTCACCTCGAAACAGATTTCCGCTTTCTGCTTCCCGAGGATCTCGGCGTGGGAACTGTCCTTTCGCGCCTGCACCCCACGCCAGCCGTATGTGGAGTGCCAACGGAGCGCGCTCGCCGAGCCATTCTTGCGTGTGAGCCGGAGCCGCGCCGCTACTATGCCGGTTTTTGCGGCCCGCTCAATTTGCTCCACGAAACGCGCCTTTACGTCAATCTGCGCTGCCTGGAAGTGATGCCCTCCCTCTTGCGTTTCCACGCTGGCGGCGGACTCCTCCTCGAGAGCAACGAAGAAGACGAATGGCTGGAAACGCAGCGCAAAATGGCAGCTCCGCTCGAGCATCTCACAGCACCTTCCTCCGCAACGCTTTCAGGCGAAGAGTAGTGCGACAGATAGCGTTGTTGGGGCGCAAAAAAGGACACCTGATAACCTTCTTTAGGCTAACGAACGATACAAATGAAACAAAAATATAGCAGTGTAGGAAAGTTCTCCGCCGAAGCCTCCGCGACTTCGGTCTCTCCTTCATCGGCCTCCCCATCAGGCGAGGACACGGGGCGGAGTGCTGCTTCCATCTTCACCTCCCTTCTTCTTTCTTTTGGCGTTTCAGATGCTGTGGTTTGTCCCGGCTCTCGCAATGGCGCGTTGGTGCACAATCTCTATTGCTGCCAACCGCAGTTGAGCGTGTGGCCCGTAACGGACGAACGCTCGGCCGGCTTTGTGGCGCTCGGCATCGCCCTCCGGACGGGGCGCACCACAGTGGTGTGTGTCACTTCCGGTTCTGCACTGCTCAATGTGCTGCCTGCCGTGGCTGAGGCCTACTATCAGCACGTGCCGCTCCTTGTGGTGTCGGCCGACCGCCCTGAGATGCTCCTCGGTCAGTTGGACGGGCAAACGCTGCCGCAGGTCGGCGCGCTCCAGCCCTATACGCCAACGATTCAGTTGCCAGAGTTGCGCAGCGAGGCCGATGCTTGGCATTGCAACCGCCTTATGAACGAGGCGCTGCTCTCAACGCGCCGCCACGGTGGGCGGCCTGTGCATGTCAACATACCGCTCACGCCGCCGCTCTTCCGCTTCGAGGAGGAGCGTTTGCTCGAGGAACGCCTCGTTCTGGAGGACTTCCGCCCCGCTCCCGCCCACTTGGAAGCGGCGTTGCAGGAGGTGGCCGCTGCGCGCTGCCCCGCCTTGCTCATTGGGCAAAGCAGAGAGAACGTGGCGGAGGAGGTGCAACGACTGGCAAAGAGCGGGCGCGTTATCGTGCTCCCCGAATTGCTTAGCAACTGCTCTGGAACGGAGCGCATGAACGCTCTGCGTAATGGCCACTTAGACTTGCTCTCCAACATCGACCTACTGATTTCGGCTGGGGGCAATCTCATCAATAAGGACGTGAAGGAACACTTGCGCCTACAGTCTGACCTGCGCGTAATTCGCCTTGAACCGACGGACGCCATGCCCGATACTTTCTTCCACCTCCACCGCATTTGTCGGACGACATTAGCGGACTTCCTCGCGCAACTCAATGCTGCGCCGATGGAACAAAAGGAGGCGGTGGTCCGCATCAACGCGCTGCTCGAAAATACCCTTATTGCGTCAGCCGACAGTATAAGGCCGTCAGCTGACACAAAGGTTCTGCGGCGCGACACAATAAAGAAACTGACGGACACAACGGCCCTGCAACTCGTGGCCGAGGCGGTGGCGCACCACGGTATCGGTTCGCTGCATCTGGCCAATAGTAGCGTGGTGCGCAATGCCCAACCTTTCTTCGACGGCGGCCGTTTCCCTGTTCTCTGCAACCGAGGTGTCAACGGCATTGAGGGTTCTATGTCCGCCGCTGCGGGCTATTCGCTCCGCGCCGAGGGAACGGCGCTTCTTTGCATCGGAGATCTGAGTTTCTTCTACGATGTGAATGCTCTCTGGAATGCTCGTCTCGACGGTCGCCTGCGGGTGGTGCTCCTCAACAATGGAGGTGGCGGCATCTTTCGCCATCTGCCGGGACTGTCCAACTCGCCGGCTCACGAAGAATATATTGCGGGGCGCAACTGTGCCACAGCTGAGGGCATCTGCCTAAGCTACAACTGCGGCTATCTCCATGCCGCCACGCCCTCCGAGGCTGCTGCGGCTCTCCAAAGCCTGCTCACAGTTCCCTCCGATAGGCCGCAAATTCTGGAGCTTTTTGTGAGCTGACCAGCAGCGAAGGATGTTTTCGGACCAGTCGGACAGGTCGGACGAGTCGGACTGGTCCGACCTGTCCGAGAACCCCAATAAGAAAACAAAAACCCTATAATTATGACAAGAGAATGGACCTCCTTGAAAGAGTATAAGGAGATATTGTTTGAAATGTATAATGGCATCGCCAAGATCACCATCAACCGGCCGCGCTGGCGCAATGCGTTCACGCCGCTAACGGTGGGGGAGATGAGCGATGCCTTTCGTATCTGTCGGGAGAACCCCGAAATCAGTGTCGTTGTCCTGACGGGTGCTGGCGATAAGGCTTTCTGCTCGGGCGGCGATATGAATGTCAAAGGCCGCGGCGGTTATGTCGGTGGCGACGGCGTGCCCCGTCTCAATGTGCTCGACGTGCAGAAACAGATACGTTCTTTGCCCAAACCCGTCATTGCGATGGTCAACGGCTATGCCATTGGCGGGGGACACGTTCTCCACCTCATGTGCGATCTCACCATAGCTTCGGACAACGCCATCTTTGGACAAACAGGCCCGAAAGTGGGTTCGTTCGACGCTGGCTTTGGCGCGTCCTATTTGGCGCGCATCGTGGGACAGAAGAAAGCGCGCGAAATCTGGTTTATGTGCCGCCAATACTCGGCCATAGAGGCAGAGCGCATGGGCATGGTAAACAAAGTGGTGCCTTTCGAGGAACTGGAGGACGAGGTGGTACGCTGGGCGGAGAAGATGATGGAGCATTCGCCCCTGGCCTTGCGCATGATCAAAGCCGGCCTAAATGCCGAGCTCGACGGACAAGCCGGTATTCAAGAACTCGCGGGAGATGCCACCATGCTCTATTATATGCTCGATGAGGCGCACGAAGGTGGTCGCGCTTTCCTCGAAAAGCGCAAACCCGATTTCAAGAAATTCCCGAAACTGCCTTAAGAGGACTACCAACAAACAGCTATGGTTCTCCGACAAGTCCGACTGGTCTGACCCGTCCGACCCGTCCGAGAACTTCTTTCTAAAACAAAACTCCCATGAACATCAGAATCATTCCGCGCACCCTTTGTTTTAAGCAACCGGCGGGTACTTCACGCGGTGTTTACAAAGAGCGGAAGGTGTGGTATCTCGATCTCACCTATGAAACTGAAGGGCGTATAGCTCGCGGACTGGGAGAGTGTGCCCCGCTCCCCCATTTGAGTTGCGACTACAACGGCGATTACAAAGCAACGCTGCGGCGTATCTGTCGCGAGGTGGTGGAGGCTGGACGGCTCGATACGGAGGCCCTCCGCCCTTATCCGTCCATCCTCTTCGGTCTTGAGATGGCCTTTCGCTCTGCCAAAGCCTCGCTCACGGGGCATTATCTCCAGCTCTACGACACGCCGTTCACGCGTGGCGCGGAGGGAATTCCTATCAACGGCCTCGTTTGGATGGGGTCGCACGATGAGATGATGGAGCGAATGAAGGCAAAACTCCGTGAGGGTTTCCATTGTGTGAAACTGAAGATTGGGGCTATCGATTTCGAGAGTGAACTGAACCTCATCCGTCGCCTGCGAGCCCGCTTCTCGCCCGAAACTGTCGAATTGCGCGTCGATGCCAACGGCGGTTTTTCGGTGGACGAAGCGCCACGCCGATTGGAAAAGCTGAGCCGCTACCATATCCACAGCATCGAGCAGCCCATTCGGCAAAACCAATGGGAGGAGATGGCCGCACTTTGTCGCAATACGCCGTTGCCCATCGCCCTCGACGAGGAACTTATCGGTAACAACGACCGCGTTATGCGGCAGCGACTGCTCGACGAGATACGCCCGCAGTACATCGTCCTCAAGCCCTCCCTCCACGGAGGCTTCAGCGGTTGCGAGGAATGGATGATGGAGGCCGACAAACGCGGGGTGGGCTACTGGGTGACGAGTGCGCTGGAGAGCAATGTGGGACTCAACGCCTTGGCGCAATGGGTGAGCCAGTTGCCACCTATGCCCGTTCGTCATCAGGGTTTAGGCACGGGGCAATTGTTCACCAACAATTTTGAAGCCACTACCTTGCAGATACGCGGCGAAAGGCTCTGGATGGAGGATTTCGGGACAAAAGCGTTTCGGAAACAAGTGAACGAATTTCGGCACGAATGGGAGAGCGCAGTCCCCACATTGACGGTGAAAACATCTGGTTCTACCGGACAGCCAAAACTCTTGCGCGTGGAGAAAGAGAGGATGCGCCACAGTGCCGATATGACCTGCCGTTTCTTAGGTTTGAAGGAGGGCGACACGGCTTTGCTCTGTATGCCGCTCGACTACATCGCGGGAAAAATGGTCTGCGTGCGTGCCTTCACCCATGGCTTGCGCCTCGTGGTGGTCAAGCCCTCCGCCCATCCGTTTGAGACGCTGACCACTGCGCCCACCTTTGCCGCGATGACCCCGATGCAGGTGTTCGAAACGCTGAAAGTGCCGCGCGAGCGCGCCCTACTTCGCGAGGTGGGCCAACTCATCATTGGCGGCGGCAGCATCAGTGGGGCGTTGGCCGAAGAACTGCGCGATTTTCCCCATCCTGTTTGGAGCACTTACGGCATGACGGAAACGCTCTCCCACGTGGCTCTGCGCCGCCTGAATGGGCCAGCGGTCGATGAGCGCTACAAACCCTTCGACGGCGTGAAACTCTCCCTTACGGCGGACGGTTGTTTGCGCATCGAAGCCCCCGCCGTTTGTCCCACACCACTTGAGACCAACGACCGCGCCGAACTCTTCCCCGATGGCACGTTCCGCATCTTAGGGCGCAAAGACAATGTGATATGTTCGGGCGGCATCAAGTTGCAAACGGAGGAGATAGAACGCCGCCTCGCCGCCTTGGGCGTGCCGTTTCAGATCACCGCCGTGCCCGATGAGAAGTATGGCGAAGCTGTCACGCTGCTCTATGCGGGCGAAGCCGATGAGGCTGCTCTGGCGCGCTACTGCCGTGAGCACCTCGGGCGTTACGAATGTCCGCGCCACTATGTGCGGGTGGAGCGTTTGCCACACACCGCCACCGGAAAACCAGCAAGGGCAGAAGCACGCACGTTGGCTGCCTCCGCCCTTGGAAAATAAGTGTGGTGAGCGATTTCTCTTTTATACTTCTACCTCATACCCTCCTGTCCATGTCGTTCCGCCTTCAGCCTGCTGGATGAAGGCACGCTCCGCAATGGGGCCGCTGAATCCCTGCAAATCGGGTAGGCCGTACCACGGTTCGAAGCAGACAAACGGACTGTGGACGCCTTGTGGCGACCAGAAAAGCCAGACGGGAGCCGTACTGCGTACGGTGGCTATGGGACGTTGCTCCATGTCGAGCAGCGTGGCAGCCTCCACCTGACGCTCCAAGATAAGGGCTTCGTTGCTGAATGTGTCTACGCACACCGGCACGAGGCCTTCTTCTGTCAGCGGAATGGGGTAGCGCGCCGGCGTTGTTCCGTCCATGATGATACACCCTTGTTCGCCGGCGCGGAGCAGATGGTCGGCCTTGCCCGTAAGACGGATGTAGCCACAGACACCTCCGCCCTCCTTGTAGTCCGGCAGGTTCAGTCCTGGATGTCCTCCCATTTGGAAAAACATAGTTTCAGTGCCCTGATTCTCCACCTTAAAGTCGGCTTTCAGCGTGCGCCCATCGAGGTGGTAGCACACTTCAAGGCGAAACGCATAGGGGAATACCTCTCGCGTGGCCTCCGTAGCTTCGAGGAAGAACGTCACGCTCTCCGCCTTTTGTTCTCCCACCTGCCAGGTCATATTCTTTGCAAAACCATGCTTCGGAATGTTGTAGGCACGGTTGCCAACGCGGCTCTCACCGTTCCAAAGGCCGCCCGTGATGGGGAAAAGGATGGGGCTGTGGCCACTCCAAAAAGCGGGGTCGCCCTGCCAGATGTACTCGCGCCCCGTTTGGGCATCTCTCAAACTTGTTGTCTCTGCACCTTTCTCTGAAAAGGTGGCAATGAGCTGTTTGTTTTCTATCTTGACCATAAGAATAAAGATATGTGTAGGGGCGAAGTTAGGCGAAAAAAGCGATTTTATGGAAAAAAGTTGAGATTTTATTTTGTTCGTACCATTCTTTATGGTACTTTTGCACTCGCTAAAAGGAACTATCCCCTATATAAGTTCCGCAAGCTATTTCTTCGGGGTGTAGCTCAGCCCGGTTAGAGTACGCGTCTGGGGGGCGTGTGGTCGCTGGTTCGAATCCAGTCACCCCGACTGAAGAAAATAGGAAGTCGTCATCGAAAGATGGCGACTTTTTTTTTTCTTCCGCCATTTTGAGTGCTACGGCAGTCATGCAAGTGCATAAAGGCGTAGAAGAAAGTGTTTCTTATCCCTAAAGCCTCATTCGCATTTCGTTTCATTACTTTCCTCTTGGTTATTTGATGCCTTCAACTTTCCTCGTTGATAGAAGGCAGTCAATACCAGGCATGTAGGTATTTCTTATAGGCTCTTTTGCTTGCACATGCAAAACAATAGAATAAGATTCATTTTATTGCGGATAATCTATAAAAACACTCCAGATATTCTTTATATAGAGGATTTAACTATACCTTTGCCAGAAGAAATGATTACTATATGGCAAGTAAAAAATTAAATCGAATAAAAGTTGTTCTTGCGGATAAGCAGCGGACGAATAAATGGTTGGCTGAACAGTTAGGTAAGGACCAAACAACCGTATCTAAATGGTGTACCAACTCAAGTCAACCCGACTTAGGCAATCTGATGCAGATAGCCAAAATATTAGATGTAGAACTGGCCGAGTTAGTGAGGTTTGAAGAATTCAAGAACGAGGCAAAATGAAAAAAGAAGAAATAGAAAAACGATGAAGAAGAAATATAAGGGTATAGATTTGTTTTGTGGCATAGGTGGGTTTCGTCTTGCCATGAAAAGTAACAATGTCAAATGTGTATTCTCGTCAGATAACGATAAGTTTGCACAACAAACTTACGAGGCGAATTTTCACGAGATTCCGACAGGTGATATAAAGGCCATTGAAGCAAAGGATATACCCCATTTTGACATTCTAACAGCAGGATTCCCATGCCAGCCGTTTAGCTATGCAGGAGAGAAACAAGGTTTCAATGACGAAGTTAGAGGTACTTTGTTTTTTGATGTGTGTCGGATTTTGGAATACCACAAACCTCCTATGGTTTTTCTTGAGAATGTAAAAGGACTGAAATCACACGATAAGGGCAAAACTCTTCAGACTGTTTTAGACAGTCTGAGGAAACTTGGCTATTATCCACATTGGACTATTCTATCATCTTTAGATTATGGACTTCCTCAAAAAAGAGAAAGATGGTACTGTGTCGCATTTAGAAGTGATGTGAATTTTGAATGGCCGAAACCTGTAGGTGGTCATCCGACCTTGCGTGATATAGTAGATATGAATGATCATAATCCTTCACTGGCTATTTCTAAATTTGAACTTGATAGGATTGATTACCATTTTGCGAAGGCAAAGCCTGGTGATAGAATTCAACATGACAACTCCAAGTATAAGCCCAATACAAAGAAGGGTAAATATGGAGTGTTTTCGTTCCAAAAACCTGATGGTTCTTTGAGATTTCATGTAGGAGACCTAGCAAAGACTCAAATACAGGAGGCTTTTTATTCGTGTCTTGACACTTATGCCCCCACTATTATAGCCAACAGGACACCTAAGCTATGGGATATTCGTAGAAAGTTATCTGTTCTTGAATCAAAAAGACTCCAAGGTTTCCCTGATGACTTTGTATTCCCCGTATCAGATGCTCAGACATACAAACAATTAGGAAATTCAATCAGTGTTCCAATTATTGTAAAGATAATGGAAAACATGATTAAAACTTACGAAAAAACTATTGAAAAATGAAATACATAAGTGTTAAGTCCGTCGTTGAAGCCTATAAAGGATTTCAAGACTGCATGACCAATAAGTCATGGGGATACTTGGCTTTGCTAAAAGGATGTAATAATAGCATTGAGCCATCTGTTTCTTATGAGGTAAATCTTGATGGTGTTTCCAATTTTCTTGAAAACATATTCAATTTAAGCCAAACAAAAAAACAATATAATAGTGGGCGTTCTTTGTATGTAGTATTTTCTAACAAATGGGAGAAATACTTTAACGACCAAGGTAAACACATTCCTAATATCTATGACATTGCAGTTTGGGCTTATCGGAGAACGTCTTTCGAGGATAATATTACCATTGAGAGCATACTTCAAAAATTTGCCAGTGAATTCAATATACCATTGGATATTATTTATGGAAGTTTCAATACTCATGCTATAAATATTGAGTTTTCAAACTCTTTGTATTTGGAAAGTTCACTAAAAACGGAGTTGAAGAACATAGGTGTAGATGTGTCAAGAGAAAATATTGATGCAAAGAAAGGTAGCGTTGTCGCATCCCCTGGCGAAATAAGCCGTGGTCCTTTTTTCCAAACTCTATATTCTGGATTGGAAATGACAGATTATGTTTTGATTTTACAATCGAACTATCATTCTCTATACGGAAATGGAATAAAGTCAGAGGACAAAGGACATAAGTCCGAACAAAGGAACTCTTTGCAGCAAATCTTTTATGGTGCACCTGGTACAGGTAAGTCACATACCATCAATGAGGAAACGAAAGATGAAGATGTTATCCGTACGACATTTCATCCAGACACAGATTATTCAACATTTGTGGGCGCTTATAAACCAACAACGGCATTACTACCTATTTGTGATGAACTCGGACAACCAATGAAAATTGGTGCGACAACATTACATAAGGAGCAAATTGTCTATGAGTTTGTGGCTCAATCATTCCTGCAAGCATATGTCAATGCTTGGAAGAAATATGATGAGGGAGATAAGCAGTACCTTGTCATAGAAGAAATTAACAGAGGAAACTGCGCTCAAATATTTGGTGACCTGTTCCAACTTCTTGACCGTAATGATTATGGTTTTTCTGATTATCCGATAAAAGCGGATGCAGATATGAAACGACAACTTCTAAAAGCATTTGCAGGATTGTCTATTGCCCAAAGAGACAAAGTTAATGCTATGTATGAAGGCAAAGATATTGTGTCGCAAGTGTTGGATGGCGATATTCTGCTCTTACCAAGCAACCTTTACATTTGGGCAACCATGAACACGAGCGACCAAAGTCTTTTCCCGATAGACTCAGCTTTCAAGCGTCGATGGGATTGGACTTACATGCCTATATCTGATGCGGGAAAGAACTGGATTATAGAAGTTGATGGAAATAACTATGATTGGTGGCTGTTTCTTGAAAAGATAAACGAGAAGATAGGCTCTACAACTAATTCTGAGGATAAGAAACTCGGTTATTTCTTCTGTAAAGCACAAGATGGCATTATATCGGCAAAAACTTTTGTCGGTAAGGTTATCTTTTACCTGTGGAATGATGTGTTTAAGGACTATGAGTTTGGTGATGCCATTTTCAATGATGAGGATGGAAGTAAATTGTCTTTCGACAAATTCTATACCTCAGAAGGTAAGAACTCAAAAGTAGTAGAAGAGAAGGTTGCTTTATTCTTGAAAAACCTTGGGCTCATACCAATAGAAATCTCTAAAGAGGAAAGTGAAATAGAAGATGAGGACGGTAATACGCCAGAATCAAACAGTAGAAACTATGACAAGTTTACTGTAAATGATGGCGCAGAATGTGCCAAAAACAAATTGGCTATAGAATGTATAAAAGAATATATTAAGTTAAATCCAAACATTACAGCCCAAGAGGTTTATAAAGAATGGAATTCATTAGGCAGTATAGTACCTCATTTCATAGAGACAAAGGAACAATTTGATTCACGCACAGATAACAGTAAGCGTTCTGATGCTGTAGATTGTTATGGAACAACTATTTATGTTGCTCGTGATGGATACGGCTGCAATGGTCAAGCTGATACTCTCATGAAATTAGTAAATGAGAAAGATTGGGGTATTACTATTAAGAAAATTATAAAGTAATGCGCATACTGATAGAAGAATATCAATACAACGTAGCCAATATAAAGAACATTCTCTATGGCATTGATGCTTTGGAGAATGTTGAGGGTAAGGTGTCCGTTCATTATGTAGGATATTTCTACAATACTCTACTAAAGGATTGTGTGTTTATCCTGCCCAAGGTGTTGCTAAAAGATGTGGGAGGACAAGAACTTGTATTTGGAAAGTATAAGCCAGAAAGCATTGCTAACTTGGATGAAACCAATCCACTTGATGCTGTTGAGAAAAATTTTCTCTACAAGTTTGCTGTTTGGATTTATCGTGCCATAGTGGTTTACAAAAACGATAAACGCAATGATACCGATATTGTATATCATTCGCAAATAGCTCAAGTTGGTAATGGTCAACGCAGATTAAGCAATACTTATCTTGATATTCTTCTGTCGTTGTTACAATTCAACCGTGACAACCAAAGATTCTTCTTTTTCATTGTAAAGAACTTGCATAGTGGCTTGAACAAAATTAATTGGACTCGAACCATTGGTACGCAAACAGCCATTGTGCAAGATGGACAACCAATCTATTTGAAGCCTGTCAACAAAAAACGACAAATCAACTTTGACGAGGAACTGCTTGTTATATTTTTCTCAATTTTAAATTATATCGGTGAGACTTATGGTTTCCCGAAAGAGATTTGTTGCCAGTTTCAGTTGATAACAGGGAAGAAGTTTGAAACGTACTTGAAAGGCTTCGGCAAAACTCGTTTGCGCCAAATTAAGTACAAATATTTCTCAGATAAGGCACTACAATTATGGCAGTTATGCTATGCCTTCTTTGATGAAGCAAGGCAAGTGTTCATCACAACAGAGCAGAAAGAATACCTGTTGGTCAAGAACTTTTATATTGTGTTCGAGGCTATCATAGACGAGCTGATAGGTGACAATCCTTTGCCTGATGGAATGGAGAAAAAACAAGAGGACGGAAAAATCGTTGACCATCTCTTCACAGCCAAGAGTCTAATTGAAAGTGAAAACAAACAGACTTATTACATTGGTGATAGCAAGTACTATAAGATGGGGCATGAGCTTGGCTCAGAATCCATCTACAAACAATACACATATGCAAGAAATGTCATCCAATGGAATCTTGACATCTTCAATAGTGGCAAAACAACGGAGTCGGGCATTCGGCTTCGTGATGATGTGACGGAAGGATATAACATCATTCCAAACTTCTTTGTGTCTGCCAAGATGGATGAAAATTTTGATTACACTAATGATGGTATCGAAAAAACAGACCGCAAAAAGAATCGACACAAACAAGTACAATTCAACAACCGCTTGTTTGACCGTGATACATTGCTCCTGTTTCACTATGATGTAAACTTTCTTTTTGTCCTATCATTATATGCAAAAAATAACACGGATCAAAAGACACAATGGAAGCAGAGTATTCGTAATCGTTTCCGTACAGAAATACAGGAATGGCTGCAAAAAGATTACGACTTCTATGCAATGAAGGCACATCCAGATGTGAATGGAGAAGAATATATCAAGACACATTTTAAAGAGTTACTTGGCAAAGTGTATACTCCATTTGCGGACGAAAATGTCTATTCTTTAGCGTTAGACACGACAACAGATGCGAACAAGGCGGAGAATGAACTGCTGCTAAGTGAATTAAAGAGATATTTCTTTGTAGCAGATTGCAAACTTGATGAGCAGCCAAATCAAGTCCTTCAAAAACCTATATCCAAGGGCTATTCACCTATTGCTGATGTAACAAAAGACGGGGTCTTGATGGTAATGATGGAGAACTACGATGTGAAGAAACTGAAGTTCCTTCCAACAGGAAAACTTGCTGTTGGTATCAAATACACAAGGGACGGCATAGAAATTGTTGAGAATTTGCAATCTATTGGATATGTGCTATTTCATACTCGTAAAGATGTTGGCCAGCATCTTTTCCGTGTAAAGAGCGTTCAACTTATAAAGTCTGTGGACGACTTGCCTATGTGCGTATACAGGAACGTCAGCACTACGGAAATGTATGTCGTGGTTGATATTGATACATCTAATGAAATGAATGCCTCCAAGATGCATTCTTCGAAGAAGAAATACACTCCAAATACGAGATATGATGCACAATATTCAGAAAAAAGAGTTATCACAAAATAAAGAAGTCGCAGGTAATGATAGATAGAATTATTATCAATTACTATAAATGTATAGGGCAAGCTGATATTAAATTTAACCGTTTCAAGGATATTATTGTTAGCAATAATGGTGTCGGACCAGTCGGACCGGTCTGATTTGTCCGATCAGTCTGAAAAAAGCAGCAGCCACGCAATGTTTTGAATTTGCGTGGCTGCTGTTGTTATAAAGGTCTTTATGCGCCTTTCCCTTTTGGGAAAGGACGAGATGGAGACTTTAGCGTTTCAGTTGCTTCTGACCGTTGACGATGTAGAGGCCAGGACGGCTCACCTTGTCGAGACGGCGACCCTGGAGGTCGTAGATGTCCTTTTGCGTGTTGTCCTCGGTGGCAGATGTGATGCCCGTGAGCGTTTGTGGGTCGAGGAGGAAGGCGCGAACGCCAGCGGCAGAAGCGGCAGAGATGTAGGCGCGATAGGGGTTGAGCGGCGCACCAGCAGTGTAGATGTAGAAGCCTAAGCGATCTTGGTCCGGACCAGCGCTAAAGGTGTATTGCGAACCATCGGCCAGTTGCGGCGTGTACGTACCTGTCAGGACATTGGTCTGCGTGAGTTCCGGAGCCGGAGCAACGATGTTGAGCGTGGCCATGGTGACTTCGTCCGACGGACTGATAAGCAGAACGCCCGTTCCAGCGGGGACGGTGGTGATGGCCGTTGTCTTAGCCGTGCTGCCCGCAATGCTGATGATGTTGGCCGTTATGCCGTTGTCCACGGTGTAGGCAAAAGGCATGTAGGCCGTACTGTAAGCCGCATTCTCAAAGGGGATGAGCGGGAGGATGAGCGTAGTGGCCGGTTCGAGTTTCCATTTCGAACCACCAGCATCTCCTGTTTGGAAGCTGAGACTTGCTCCGCTTGCACTGCTGTTCTGCCAATAGCTGTTGCCCAAGCCGTGGCCGTCCTTGGCATAAATGGCATAGCTGTTGGCGTTCGAGCGAAGCAGGAGGATGGGATAGGCCTGTTCCTGCGCATCTGTGGCCTTGAACGTGTTGTTAGCCACATAGCGGTTGCCATGACTCATGCGGATGGTGCCATCCGTGTTCTGTTCGAGCAAGAAAACGTTGGAAGGATTCATCATCGGTCTGTTGCTCGTTACGGAGAAGTTGCCGTCCGCGCCCAGCATGATATATTTATTAGTCTGGCTGTTCTTCAGACGGAAATAACCGTTGAATTCCTCGGCAGTAGGAGCCGCTTCGACGGTCACATTAGAGCCGGCATCATCGTTTGCCGATGCTTGCCAGTATTTCAAGTAGCCCTCATTGGCGTACTTATTGAAATAGCAGTTTTTGTCCTTCACCTTGATGCTAAAGCTTTTGCCCGAAGCGTCGTTCTGGTTGGCAATGATTTCCCAACGGTCTTCGGTGGTGCCCATAACAGGGTTGCCGCCGTTGTAGGAAGTGCCAAAGGTGAGCGACTGCTGCGTACCCGTTGCCGCGTTGAGGATGCGGAAGCCCTCGAAGGGGTTACCGATGAACGCCCATTGACTGTTGTTCGTGGCACTCGGGGCAGGGGTGAGCAGGTAGGGAGCTTTCGCCGTGTAGTTGATGTAGCCATCGCGCACCTTGAGGTAGTAGTAGCGCAAGTTTGTGGTTGTGCTAGGTTGGAATGGACCTGTGAAATTATACTTCACCGTGACCACTGTGTTACCATTAGCCACCACGTTGGGCGTTGCAGGAATGAAGTTGACAAAGCGTTTTGTGTAAGCCTGCATATCAGCGGGGTAGGTCGTCACAGTAGTGCCCTTCGTGAGGTCGTTAGTGGTGAACGTGTGTAAGACATTGTTCTTGTTGTCCACCACGTTCCAAGTGATGGTGCTGCGGTCTTCGCCCTTCGTCATGAGCACATCTTCGCCGTTGCCCTGGGCAGCCTTGATGGTGTAGGGCTGACCTACGAGGCTCTCCGGCAGCGTGAACTTATTGGTGTTGGCCATGAAGACGAGGTTGCCGTCCTTGTCGTAAACCTTAAAGCCTACTGCGCCCGTACCCACAGCCTGGACGGCTCTGGGATTGGTGACTGATGTGGTGAACTCGTAGGCAGAGCAGGGTTGGTCGAAGCTGGTGTACTGACCCACATCGCCATGCTTGCCGATGAGGTTCTCGTCTTCGTCGCTGAATGCCGTTTTGAGTTCGCCCGGCTGGTGGCCTTCGTAGGTGGCCAATGGAGCTGTGATACGGTCCTCGATAAAGGCAGCGTTGCCGCCGTTCTTGGTGAGGTGCATCGCCTTTACGCGCGCTTTGGATTCGTCAATCATCTGCTGCGTGATCGTGATGTAGTAGTTAGAGTAGTCTCCTACGTGGTAGGCCTTCTGTGTGGTACCATTCAGTGTGTACTCTTGCATTGTCGGAATCTCAAAGAAGCCGTAAGCTTGGAAGAACTCCGTCATGTCGTAGCCGCTGACCTTACATACTGTTTCATAGAAGCGCAGATAGTCCTCTGTAGCCGGCACGAAAGTTTCGGCACGCTGATTGAGTTCAGGACCTTTGCGGAAAGCCTTGAAGAGGTTCGGATAGAAGGATGTGTCCTTACCTGTGGCGTGGAAGAAGAGATAGAGCTGATAGTAGAGATGGACACGTTCCCAGAGGCCGCGGTCGTTCCAGAACACGCCATTGGCCATGTTCTTCAGCGTTGTGGCAGTTGATGTGGCGCGACTCGTGTTGTGGCCTTGGCGGAATACGGCAATGTTGGAGAAGAGATTGGTGGAAATTTCCGTTTGGCCAATCATGTTGATGAGCTTCTGATGGATGTGGCCGTTTTCATGGGCCGGGCCCCACAGTGCACCACCGCTGGTGGTCATTTGGTTAGCATTCATGATGGTGGACAAAGTACCATTATTGTAGTAAGTGCCGTAGTTGGAGGCAAACATATAGCTACGGTCGATACTCGTACAAGTGAGCATACTATTAAAGTAGCCCTTGTATTCCTCCAGTCCCATCATCTCGCGCTCCCAGTCGATGAGCGTGTTCCAGGCAGTAAGGAGCTTCGTCATCTCCGTAGGGCAGGCGCTCGTCACGCGGTCTTTGTTCATGTGGAAGATGAGTTGTTCCGTCTTGAGGTCTAAGACGCTGCTGCCTTTGAGCAGATATTGCTGCAAATTGGCCCAATCCGTGTCGTTGTCGCCACGTGTCAGGTCGAAATAGCCGTTTACTGTGCCGCCCTCGATGTGTACATTAACCGGGGCGTAAGTGCTGAGCGGCGTGAAAGTGTTCGGATTGATGATATTGTTTACGTCGTAGTTGACGAAGACGGTGCCTTCTGCCGGTGAAGAGATCACGTTGTAGCCTTCTTTAAGTCCTATCTGTGTACCCGTAGCAGAGCCTTCGCCTACGATTTCGAGCTTCACTTTCTGTCCGGTCGGTATGCTACCAACATAGACCTGCAAGACGTCGTACTCTTTCACGCTGATACCCGTGGGGTTTGTCAGTTGGCCCAATCTGTAGTCCAGTTTTAGGATTTTCGCCCAGCCATCGTAGCCACCATAGCTATAGGGCTTGTAAGTGCCCACACGGAAGGTTTTCTCCGTTTTGTTCCAACCAGTCTTGTAGACCTCCCAACTGTTGTTTCTCACTTTGAGAACCATCTGGCGAATGGTTTCGGGGAAGCCGTCGGCTGTCAGCGCTGTTGTCAGATTAGCGGCAGACATGGTGGAGTAGGGAACTTTGAGTTCGGAGCACGAACCATCGGTGAAATACTTCGCCAATTTTGTGGTGTAAGCCGCGGTATTTGTTTGCAGCGTACTCAGCGACTGATATTCAGCCTGTGCCGCAGCCAGTGCAGCAGGATCAACGGTAGCCGTTTTGAAGTACCATCCTGTGGCGTCGGCAGAGGTGTGCCAGCCCACAACGGAATAGCCCTGCGATTCTGAACAGTGGAGGCCTCGCGTGGTACCCTTATCGGCCAGTGTGTAGGTGGCAGTCCATTTATCGTTAAACTTAGCCAGCGTGAAAGTGCCTCCATTGGTGGAGGTGGTATATTCTTGCGACAGACCGCCCACATTATTGATGCGTTTGCCTGTCAGGACATTGATGAGGGCATAGTCATTCCCGCCTTTAGAGACGAGCTGCCAAACCTGCGCGAAGTTGTTGGCCTGCACCGCCTTTGCTGCAACGGTCGATGTGCCAACGGCCTCTGTCATCACGCGGTCGCGGTAGCTTTTGTTCACGAGGTAGTAGTAAGTATTCACCGTCGGCGTTGTCACGTAGCCCTGATTGAGGTTGCCCACGATGGTAGCCTCATTGAGATCCGTGGCCGGCTGCAAAGTCCAGTCGGACGGCGTGTTGTCCTGCGAAGCTCCCGCGTACCATTTCACCACATTGTGTTGCGCATCATCGTGTAGGCAAGACTTGTCGGAGAAGTCGGCTTTAGTGCTGATGGTGACAAAGGTGCTGTTGCCCGTGTTGTTTGCGCTGTACTTGATGTAAAAGAGCGTGCCGTCGTTCGTAAGAGCCTGCGGCGTAGGGTGGTCTTTTTCCTTGAGGTAGTGGCCCGTGGCCGCATTTTGGAGGTAGAAACCATTGCCCGACTTGCGGAGCACCCATGCCTGGGAGTAGTCCGTTGCGGAGAGTGGGGCAGTTCTTGCTGCACCGTTGTACTCCTGCATCACATAGTTGGCCGTGCGATTCCCGACAATGCGGAACACGCCGCCCGATTGCAAGTACTGATTGACCAGTGCTTGCCCCGTCTGCGCATGAGCCGTAGTGCCAACGCTCAGCGCCAGTACTATGGACAGGAGTGTTAGAAAGAAATGTTTCATTGAGTGTGATTGTTATTATAGAAATTATTATTTGTTCATCTGACCCGCCCTGCGCCACTTGCGGAGGGAATTAAGAAAATGTCCTGAATTTATAGGTCTATTAAAATATGTGGGCGCGAAGATACAATAAAAAGAAGAGATAGCGATAAAAGAAGTCCACTTACTGAAGGATAGCATAGCGAGCGAAACGCTTCTAAAGTGTCTATGGAAGAGCAGTATAGAGATGATAAAAGTGAGCATAAATGTAGGATTCGTTATCAACTTTGATTTTTATTTTTGAAAACTCTTGTTGAGATGAAAAATGAGAAAGTTTTCCAAAATAAAAATTAAAATATTGATTATTAGTATATTAAAAATTTAGTACAATAAAAAAGTTGTCCAAAACGATAATTTTCAAAATATGTTTTGTAATTTCGCGTCGCTGAAAAGCTAAGCCATGGCGGATTTGCTTTGAGGCAATAATTAACCTACTAAAACAGCAGAGAGAAATGATACAAACTGTGGTGAAACGCGACGGACGCATCGTCGGTTTCAACGAACAAAAAATCCAGGCAGCCATCAGAAAGGCGATGCTACACACAGACAAGGGTGAGGATGAAAGCCTCATCAACCTCGTTACGGACCATGTAAACTTCCGCGGCAAGAGCCAAATGACCGTAGAAGATATTCAAGACTCCGTTGAGAAGGAGCTGATGAAGAGTAAGCGCAAGGACGTGGCGCAGAAGTATATCGCCTATCGCAACCAGCGCAGCATAGCGCGCAAGGCAAAGACGCGCGACATCTTTATGAGTATTGTCAACGCCAAGAACAACGACATCACGCGCGAAAACGCCAATATGAACGCCGACACACCGGCCGGAATGATGATGAAGTTTGCTTCGGAAACAACCAAACCTTTCGTGGACGACTACCTCCTAAGCGAAGAAAGCCAGGAAGCTGTGCGCAACAACGTGCTCCATATTCACGACAAGGACTACTACCCCACAAAGAGTTTGACCTGTGTGCAGCATCCGCTCGACATCATTTTGCAGCACGGCTTCACAGCAGGTCACGGCAGCAGTCGTCCAGCGAAGCGCATTGAGACTGCAGCTGTGTTGGCTTGCATCTCCTTAGAGACTTGCCAAAACGAGATGCACGGCGGTCAGGCTATCCCAGCTTTCGATTTCTATCTGGCCCCCTATGTGCGCTCCACTTATCAGGAAGAGCTGAAGAATCTGGAAGCACTGACGGGCGAGTCACTCTCTGCTCTGTATGATGCTCCCGTTGATGATTATGAGCTGCGCCCCCTCGAAGGTTTGCAGGGCGAGGCGCGCCTGCGTCAGCACGCAGTGAACAAGACAGTAAACCGTGTTCACCAGGCCATGGAGGCTTTCATTCATAATATGAATACCATCCATTCGCGCGGTGGTAACCAGGTAGTGTTCTCCAGCATCAACTACGGTACGGATACAAGTGCGGAAGGTCGCTGCGTTATGCGCGAAATCCTCAAGAGTACTTACGAAGGCGTGGGCAATGGTGAGACGGCCATCTTCCCCATTCAGATTTGGAAGAAGAAACGCGGTGTCAATTATTTGCCCGAAGATCCCAACTACGACCTTTATCAGTTGGCTTGCAAGGTGACGGCGCGCCGTTTCTTTCCTAATTTCCTCAATCTCGATGCCACTTTCAACCAGCACTCCTCTTGGCGTGCCGACGATCCCGAACGCTACCGCTGGGAGGTGGCCACTATGGGCTGCCGCACACGTGTGTTCGAAAATCGTTTCGGACCAAAGACCAGCGTGGCGCGAGGCAATCTGAGTTTCTCCACGATCAATATCGTTCGTATGGCCATCGAATGTATGGGCATCAACAATAAGGAAGAGCGTATCAACGCTTTCTTCTCCAAGTTGGACAATATGCTTGAGGTGACAGCACGCCAACTCGACGAGCGTTTGCAGTTCCAGAAAACAGCCATGGCAAAGCAGTTCCCGCTGCTCATGAAGTATCTCTGGATTGATGCAGACCACCTCAAGCCCGAGGATTCTATCGAAAGTGTCATCAACCAAGGCACGCTCGGCATCGGCTTTATCGGACTGGCGGAATGCCTCAAGGCGCTTATCGGTCAGCACCACGGCGAGAGCGAAGAAGCCCAGCAGTTGGGACTTCGCATAGTGACCTATATGCGCGACCGTGCCAACGAATTTAGCGAGCGTTATCAGCACAACTATTCCGTCCTGGCCACGCCGGCAGAGGGCTTGAGCGGCAAATTCACCAAGCGCGACCGCAAAGAATTTGGCCTGATCGAGGGCGTGACGGATCGTGACTACTACACGAACTCTAACCACGTGCCGGTTTACTACAAGTGCTCGGCACTCCACAAGGCCCAGGTGGAAGCTCCTTACCACGACTTGACGCGCGGTGGCCATATCTTCTATGTCGAAATAGACGGCGATGCTACGCACAACCCGCAGGTGATCATGAGCGTAGTGGACATGATGGACCGCTACAATATGGGCTACGGCTCTGTGAATCACAACCGCAATCGCTGCATGGACTGTGGTTACGAGAATGCGGAGGCCAATCTGGAAACCTGTCCTAAGTGTGGCAGCCATCATGTGGACCGCTTGCAGCGCATCACGGGCTACCTCGTGGGCACAACCGACCGCTGGAATTCTGGAAAACTCGCCGAACTGCACGACCGCGTGACCCACGTGGACACGCCTGCCGACGGCAAAAACTAACCCTCACGGCGCAATGATTTCCCTACTTCAGATAGTGCACGACACAATGGTGGACGGTCCGGGCTTCCGCACCTCCATCTATTGTGCTGGTTGTGAGAATCAGTGTCCTGGTTGCCACAATCCGCAATCCTGGGACATCCACCGCGGCACGCCGACGACGACGGAGCAAATCATGGCCGAGATAGAGAGCGATCCTTTCGCTAATGTCACATTCACCGGCGGCGACCCGATGTTTCAGCCCAAAGGTTTTAGCGAATTGGCCGCAGCCATCCGCAGCCGTACTGATAAGACCATTTGGTGCTACACGGGCTACACCTTCGAGCAGCTCATTCGCAACGAGGCCCAACTCGCGCTCCTGCGCCTTTTGGATGTCCTCGTGGACGGCCGATATGTTGAGGCCCTTCGCGATACCGACCTCCCGTTTCGCGGAAGTAGCAACCAGCGCATTCTGGATGTGAAAAAATCCCTGGAGAAAGGCGAAGCCGTGCCTTATTCTCTCGGTCTCTGACTGGTCGGACCAGTCTGACCAGTCGGACTCGTCCGATTTATCCCATAAGGCTGTCAGCTGATACAATAAGGAAGTCAGCTGGCAGCCTTATTGCGTCAGCCAATACAATAAGGCTACCGACGCACCGCTTTTGAGTGGGTCGGGACTTGCTTTTTGCCAGAAAAAACACTTTTTTTGCGAAAAATTTGCAGACTATATTATAAATGTGTAATTTTGCGGTGTCGTAGTGAGGGACTTAGCAAAAGTTCCTCACTTCTTTTTAAGGACAACAACCCTATTACATGATAGACAAAAAGTTAGTAAAATCGCTGGTTGACGAATGGTTGGACGGTAAGGACTACTTTCTGACCGACCTCACTGTCA
This sequence comes from uncultured Alloprevotella sp., assembly GCF_963536905.1. Taxonomy (NCBI): domain Bacteria; kingdom Pseudomonadati; phylum Bacteroidota; class Bacteroidia; order Bacteroidales; family Prevotellaceae; genus Alloprevotella; species uncultured Alloprevotella sp. The sequence continues at coordinate 26,456 of NZ_CAUTBW010000002.1, forward strand.
GTACTGACGATCGTATTGTGGTAGAAATTGACCACCAGGACGGCGTATGGATTGAAGACTGTGTAGAGCTGAGCAAATTTATCGAAGCTCATCTCGATCGCGAGGAAGCGGATTTCGAACTGGAAGTGGGCAGTGCCGGCATCGGTCAGCCTTTCAAGGTGCTCCGACAGTATGAAATTCATGAAGGCGACCGCGTGGAAGTGCTGACGCGTGAAGGAAAAAAACTTTCCGGCCTACTCAAGGAAGTGACCCCCGAACACTGCGTGCTCACGGTTCAGGAGAAAAAGAAACTGGAAGGCGAGAAGCGCCCCAAGATGATGGATGTGGACTATACATTCCCATACTCCGACATCAAGGAGACCCGCCTCCTGATCGATTTCAAGTAGACTAACAGGTCCCCAAGCGGCTTGTTAGTCTCTTGGTATCAAGAGGAGCAGTTCTCTCAAGAGCTCCAGTCCTCTCAATAGGACCTCCGACAAGTCGGACAAATCGGACCAGTCGGACCAGTCTGAGAACCAGTCCTCTCAATAGGACCTCCGACCCGTCGGACCCGTCCGACCAGTCTGAGCCCACCAAGAAAAGACTCCCCCTCTCTCTCTCTCAGAAAAAACAAAACAAAACAATATATGGCAACTAAGAAAGTTGAGACAATCAGTCTCATCGACACATTCTCTGAATTCAAGGAGACGAAAAATATCGACCGCACGACACTCGTAAGCGTTCTCGAAGAGAGCTTCCGCAATGTCATTGCCAAGATTTTCGGTTCCGATGAAAACTTCGACGTGATTGTCAACCCCGACAAAGGCGACTGCGAAATCTATCGTAATCGCGAAGTCGTGGCCGACGGCGAAGTGACCGACGACAACAAACAGATTGCGCTCAGCGCAGCCCACGAAATCGATGAAGATTACGAAGTGGGAGAAGAAGTGAGTGAGCCCATCGAGTTTGCTAAGTTTGGCCGCCGCGCCATCCTGACGCTCCGCCAGACGCTGGCGAGCAAAGTGCTCGAACTCGAACACGACGCGCTCTACAACAAATACAAGGATCGCGTGGGCGAGATTATCTCTGCCGAAGTCTATCAGACTTGGAAGAACGAGACGCTCCTCGTTGACGATGAGAACAACGAACTGCTGCTACCCAAGAGCCAGCAGATTCCCCGCGACTTCTTCCATAAGGGAGACACCGTGCGCGCCGTCATCGACCGCGTGGACAATGCCAACGGAAACCCGAAAATCTTCTTGAGCCGTACCAGTCCTGCATTCTTGCAGCGTCTGCTCGAGGCCGAAATCCCCGAGATTGCCGACGGCCTTATCAGTCTGCGCCGCATTGCCCGCATCCCGGGCGAACGCGCAAAGATTGCCGCTGAGAGCTACGATGACCGCATCGACCCCGTTGGCGCGTGTGTCGGCGTGAAGGGTAGTCGCATCCACGGTATCGTGCGCGAACTTCACAACGAGAATATCGACGTGATCAACTACACCACGAACACCGCCCTCTTTATCCAGCGTGCACTCAGTCCTGCACAAGTCAATCGCATCATCCTGGACGAGGTAAACAAGAAAGCAGAGGTCTATCTCAATCCCGAAGAGGTGAGCCTGGCCATCGGTAAGGGCGGTATGAACATCAAGTTGGCTTCCATGCTGACAGAATACACCATCGACGTCTTCCGCGAGTCGGACAGCAACGAACCCGAGGAGGACGATATCTACCTCGACGAGTTCAATGACGAAATAGAGCAGTGGGTCATCGACTCTATCAAGGGTATCGGTCTGCGCACAGCTAAGGACGTGCTCAATGCTCCTCGCGAAATGCTCATCGAAAAGGCCGACTTGGAGGAAGAGACCGTCGACGACGTGCTCCGCGTCCTTCGCGCCGAGTTCGAAGAATAACGAGCGTGAGACCGTCAAAAAATGTGCTGATGTAAGGTTCGGCAAACGAACCCAATGTGCTGATGTGGTAAGGGCCTGCGGGCTTGTTCGGAACAAAGGCATAAACACATTACTAAGCATCGGCACAGCACAAAAACAAATCATCAATAGCAGCACATTAGCACATCTCGCGGCAAAGCCGCACCTCATTTTAACAAACAAGCATGGCTATCAGATTAAATAAAGTTATCAAAGAATTCAACGTCGGAATGCAAACCGTCGTCGACTTTCTGGAAAAGAAAGGTCACAAGCTCGAGGAAGTAAACCCCAATACGAAGCTGACGGACGAACAGTACTCCTTGGTGAAAAAGGAGTTTCAAACCGATGAGCACCTCCGCAACGAAGCTGAAAAACTGCGCCAAACTCGACAAGAAGAGAAGCGACAAGAACAGCGCAAAAAGGAGAAAGCCAAGGAAGAACGCAAGAAGGCGGTAGAAATCAAGACCGAAATCCCACAGGTAGGGCCGAAAGTCGTAGGAAAGATTGACCTCGAACCGAAAGCCGCTACACCTGCCGAACAGCCCAAGAAAGAAGCTCCCAAGGCCGAGAAGCCTGCCGAGGAGAAAAAGCCTGAGGCTGCTCCAGCTCCTAAGGCCGAAAAACCACAGCCCAAAGCAGAACAACCCGAGAAGAAACCTGCTGAGGCTCCTGCAACTCCTGCTCCCAAAGCTGAGGCGAAAGCCGAACCACAGAAGAAGCAGAAAGCCAGCGTGGAAGAACGTGCCCGCGAAATAGGCCAAGTGAAGGACGGCGTATTCGAACTCAAATCAACGCCCGAACTACAAGGCCCGAAGGTGCTCGGCACTATCGACCTGGCAGCTATCAATGCCTCCACGCGTCCCAAGAAGAAAACAAAGGAAGAACGCCGCAAGGAGCGCGAAAACAAGCAGCAAAACGCTAACGGAGAAAAGAAAAAACGCAACCGCATCAGTGGTGGACAGCGCGTGGATATTAACGCGGCTGCCAATCAGCAAGGTGGCGGTGGAAACCGTAATCGCAACAACAATAACAACGCTAAGAACAACGGCAACAACCAGGGTGGCGGCAAGAAGAACAATCGCCGCGGTAAAGCTCCGGTGAAGCAAGAAGTTAGCGACGAAGATGTAGCAAAGCAGGTACGCGATACGCTCGCACGCCTCACTAATAAGTCCAAGACGAACAAAGGCGCAAAATACCGCAAGGAGAAACGCGAACAAGTGCGTGCCCAGGAAGAAGAGCTACGTCGGGAAGAAAAAGCAGAGAGCAAGGTGCTCAAGCTCACCGAGTTTGTGACAGCCAACGAGCTCGCAACGATGATGGATGTTCCCGTAACGAAAGTCATCGCTACGTGTATGAACATCGGTATGATGGTCAGCATCAACCAGCGTCTCGAAGCAGAGACCATCGATATTGTAGCCGAGGAATTTGGCTACAAGACCGAATACATCAGTGCAGAGGTGCAGGATGCTGTGGCCGAGGTGGAAGATGCTGAAGAAGATCTCAAGCCCCGCGCACCTATTGTTACGGTGATGGGTCACGTAGACCACGGTAAGACATCATTGCTCGACTACATCCGCAACGCCAACGTTATTGCCGGTGAGGCAGGTGGTATCACGCAGCACGTCGGAGCCTACAACGTGACGCTCGATAGCGGCCGAAACATCACCTTCTTGGATACGCCGGGTCACGAAGCCTTCACGGCCATGCGTGCCCGCGGTGCACAGGTCACCGACATTGCTATCATCATCATTGCAGCCGATGACGACATCATGCCGCAAACGAAAGAGGCCATCAACCACGCTATGGCGGCCAATGTGCCTATCGTTTTCGCCATCAACAAAATCGACAAGCCTGCTGCAAATCCCGATAAGATCAAGGAAAGCCTGGCAGCGATGAACTTCCTCGTGGAAGAATGGGGCGGTAAGTACCAAAGTCAGGACATCAGTGCCAAGAAGGGCATCGGCGTTAAGGAATTGCTCGAGAAAGTACTCCTCGAAGCCGATATGCTTGAACTCAAGGCCAACCCGAACCGCAACGCCATGGGTACGATTATCGAATCCACCCTCGACAAGGGCCGCGGCTACACTGCCACAGTCCTCGTGAGCAACGGAACGCTCCGTCAGGGCGACATCGTACTGGCCGGAACGAGCTTCGGCCGCGTGAAAGCGCTCTTCAATGAGCGCGGAGGGCGCATCCAGGAGGTGGCCCCCGCTATGGCCGCTACGCTCCTCGGTTTCAATGGCGCACCGCAGGCCGGCGACCAGTTCCACGTGATGTCCTCTGAACAAGAAGCGCGCGAGATTGCATCTAAGCGCGAACAGCTCCAGCGTGAGCAGGACCTCCGTACGCAGAAGATGCTGACGCTCGATGAAATCGGCCGCCGCCTCAAGCAGGGCGACTACCAAGAGCTCAATATCATCGTCAAGGGCGACGTGGACGGTTCTGTCGAAGCACTCTCCGACTCGTTTATCAAGCTCAGCACGCCGACCATTCAGGTCAATGTTATCCACAAGAGCGTGGGACAGATCAGCGAGAACGATGTGACGCTGGCGGCAGCCTCAGAAGCTGTCATCGTAGGCTTCCAGGTTCGTCCGAGTCAGGCAGCCCGCAAGTTGGCCGATAAGGAAGGTGTCGAAATTCGTCAATACTCCGTCATCTACGACGCTATCGACGATGTGCGCCAGGCTATGGAAGGTATGTTGAAGCCGATTGTCAAAGAACAGGTTACTTCTACCATCGACGTGCGCCAGGTTTACCACATCTCCAAGGTGGGTACTGTGGCCGGTGCTTATGTCTCCGACGGTAAGGTGAAGCGCACCGATAAGGCCCGCCTCATTCGCGACGGTATCGTAGTGTTCACCGGCGCCATCAACGCCTTGAAACGCTTCAAGGACGATGTGAAGGAAGTGAGCACGAACTTCGAGTGCGGTATCAGCCTTGCCAACTGCAACGACATCAAGGAGGGCGATATCATCGAGACCTACGAAGAAATCGAAATCAAGCAGAAACTGAAGTAAACAGCACGCGGACTGCTGACTTGCCGCAATCCCTTCTCCGCGAGGTGGGAGCGGCCGGCCAACACTCCAAAGGCACAGTTTTTGATATACTGACGGATGAAAGGTTGGAAAGGATTCTCTCCCAATCCTTTCATCCGTTTTTTCTACACATATAATATATATAGGAACAAGAATGTTGGACATTTTCTTACTTATAGTCCTTTTGTGGGCCATCTACGACGGCTGGCACGACGGTTTTGTGAAGCAGCTCGCCAGTGCCGTCGGATTCTTGCTCGGCCTGTTTGTGGCCGCCACGTTCTACTCCACGTTGGGCGAATACCTCACAGTCGACGGTAGTCAGACCAACATGATGACCAGCGTCGTGGCTTTCTTCATCCTTTGGATCATCGTGCCCATCGCCCTCGGCTTTGTGGCAAAAGTCGTGACAAAGGCACTCAAAGGCATGTGCCTCGGGCTTCCCAACAGCCTTCTCGGCGTGGGCGTCAGCGTAGTGAAATATCTCATTCTCCTTAGCTGCGTCCTCAACGTGATGGGAGGTCTCCGCATCCTCGACGAGAGCAAGACATCAACATCCTACCTCTATGCTCCCTGCAAAGGCTTCCTCGGCTGGGCGTTCGACCATGCTTCTACGGAGGCATCCTCATCGACCGTCGATTCCGATAGTCTGCGCGCTCAGCAAACGGCAGGCGACACAGTTTGGGTGGATGTTAGCCACAAGCAAAAGCCCACTCATCGAAAGAAAACTACCAGCGATAAGCCGAAGAAGCATTAACGCTGGTCGAAAACTCAATCATTATGGCAGAACAAAATGAATTCGTCCGCAGTGTAGCCGAGAAAAAATACGAATACGGCTTCACCACGGACGTTAAGACTGATATCATCGATAGCGGCCTCAATGAAGAGGTCATCCGCGAAATATCCCGCCGAAAGGAGGAACCGGAGTGGATGCTCAACTTCCGCCTGAAGGCCTATCGCTACTGGCTCACACTCAAGCAACCCACTTGGGGACACGTCAACCTCCCAGAGATCGACTACCAAGCCATTTCTTACTACGCCGACCCGACAAAGAAAAAACCGAACGGCAAGACGGAAATCGACCCCGAACTGATGCGCACGTTCGACAAGTTGGGCATTCCTCTCGAAGAACGTATGGCATTGAGCGGCGTGGCCGTAGATGCTGTGATGGACTCCGTTTCCGTCAAAACCACCTTCAAGGAACGCCTCTCAGAGAAAGGCGTTATCTTCAGCAGTATCTCTGAGGCCATTCGTGAAAATCCCGAACTCGTCCGCAAATATCTCGGCTCTGTTGTGCCCTATCGCGACAACTTCTTTGCCGCCCTCAACAGTGCTGTTTTCTCTGATGGTTCTTTCGTCTACATTCCCAAAGGCGTGCGTTGCCCGATGGAACTCTCCACTTATTTCCGCATCAACGCCCGCAACACAGGACAGTTTGAGCGCACGCTCATCGTATGTGATGACGGCGGCTATGTCAGCTATCTGGAGGGATGTACCGCTCCGATGCGCGACGAAAACCAGCTCCATGCTGCCATCGTTGAGATAGTGGTCAATAAAGACGCGGAAGTGAAATATTCCACCGTCCAAAACTGGTATCCGGGCGATGCCGAGGGCAAGGGAGGCGTTTACAACCTCGTCACAAAGCGCGGACAGCTCCGCGGAGAGAATTCAAAACTCTCTTGGACGCAGGTGGAGACTGGTTCGGCCATCACGTGGAAATATCCCTCCTGCATCTTGATGGGCGACAACAGCCAAGCAGAATTTTACAGCGTGGCCGTGACCAACAACTACCAGGAGGCCGACACCGGCACAAAGATGGTGCACCTCGGACGCAACACGCGCTCCACCATCGTTTCCAAAGGAATCTCCGCAGGCCATAGCCAGAACTCTTATCGCGGCCTCGTGAAATGCGGGCCTCATGCTGAAGGTGCGCGCAACTATAGTTCGTGCGATTCACTCCTGCTGGGCGATAAATGCGGTGCGCACACGTTCCCCTACATCGACGTTCACCACAACAACGCCATTGTGGAGCACGAAGCCACGACCTCCAAAATCAGTGAGGAACAGCTCTTCTATTGCAACCAACGCGGCATCCCCACCGAAAACGCCGTCGACCTCATCGTCAATGGCTATGCCAAGGATGTCATCAATAAGCTCCCGATGGAGTTTGCCGTTGAGGCCCAGAAACTCCTTAGTGTGAGTCTCGAAGGCAGCGTGGGGTAGTGAGGGAGTGCTCTGCTCCCTGCTTTCTTCTGCCCACGAAAGGGATTTTTTTAGCCCACGAATAGACACGAAGAAGGCGAAGGGACACGAATTTTTTCTTATTGTGCGAGCGGATACAATAAAGGCGTCAGCTGACGGAATAAGGCTGTCAGCTGACGCAATAAAGATATTTTCGAAGGGATTTTTTAGCCCACGAAAGGGAACGAATAAGGCGAAAAAACACGAAATCTATATCTTTTAGCTTATTAAGCTCTCGGACAAGTCGGACAACTCTGACCAGTCCGAAAACCACTACCTAAGCTAAGTAATAAGAAAAAAATTCGTGCTTCTTCGCCTTATTCGTGTCCATTCGTGGACTAAAAACTTTCCTCAGCAGTACTCCAAGTTCTCTTGGCGTACATAGTCGTCCAGGCGCTTACCGCCGTCGATGGAAGCAATACCTTGGGCAAAGACGCGGACAGAGAAATTGCGCTTCACGAGGTTTTTCAGCGTTTCCAACACACAGTAGTCGCCCGCCACGCCGCAAATGGCCATGGGCCTGTTGGTCGTAATCACCTCGTCGGTCATAGTGGCCAGGCGGTATTTGCCATGGGCGAGTTCCAAGATATATTGAAAAGCCCCATACTCTTCGGTTTCCTTCACCTCCCCTTTGCGTATCACCTGAAAAGGTATGTCGCGCTCCAAGCAGGCTTGCACGAGGCGTGGGTCGATCTGCGCGCCTTGTGAGAAACGTATGCAATGGGGCGGCCACGGCCCACCTTGCGGAGCAAACGAATCGTCTTTGGCTTGGTGCCAATCAACGGTGAAAATCACTTCCGCGATGTTGTCCGTCGTTGAAATAAAGTGGAGGATATTTTCCACCGCTGTTTCCGCCCCTTTCACATAGAGCGTGCCCGCGGGATGGCAGAAATCGTATTGGCAGTCCACGACCACCAGTGTGATAGGTTCTTCCATTTCTGATTATGTAAGGATTTTTTTCGCCTGCAAATATAGTGGGATATATTCACTTAAACGTCCCAAGGGCTTAAAGTAATGTATAAAAAAAGACGACAAAGGATGTCGTCGTACAAAGTAAAGGAGTAGAATATCTCAAAGTATCTCCCGCGCGATGGCAGCACAGGCTTCGGCATCGGCCAAGGCATGGTGGTGGTTTTGCAGGTCGTAGCCACAGCGAGCTGCGATGAGGTCGAGGGTGTGAGAGCCTTCGGGCCACACTTGTCGGGAGCGCGCGAGGGTGCAATAGAAAGGATAGTCGGGGTAGTCCATCTGATAGCAGCGGAACACGGCTTTCAGGCAACTTTCGTCGAAGGCTTTGTTGTGCGCCACGAGGGGCAAGCCCTCTATGCGGGGCGCAATCTCGGCCCATACCTCGGGGAAGAGTGGCGCGCTCTGCGTGTCGATGGCTGTGAGACCATGCACCTGTGTGCAGAAATAGTTATAAACTTCGGGTTCGGGCTTGATGAGCGAATAGAACTGGTCCACCTTAACGCCATTCCTATAAATGACAACGCCCACGCTACACACGCTGGTGCGCTGGTTGTTGGCCGTTTCGAAATCAATAGCTGCGAAGTTTTCCATACGGCTGTTGTCATTATTCTTCCGTTTTCTGTCCGTCCTCCCAGGCCTGCCATTCGCGCATAGCCTCTTGCCAGTCGGTGGCTTCTCCCGTGTCCACAGCATCCTGCATTTGCTCGGACTCTCTTTGTGCCTTGTCGCGCGCACGTTTCGCCTTCATCGCCTCGATGGTAGCATCGTCGAGCACCTGGATTGCCCCGCGGTCGATGGTAGCCTGCAAATCCTCCTCGCCAAAAGCCTTGCCCGGCTCGTTGAAGTCGGAGATATTAAATTCGTAGTCCACACGCAACTGATGGCGTATGAGCTTCTGCTGATAGCGGTTGCCAGCATTCTTTCTGCGCAACAGCTTACTGATAGCCTTTATTTCCTTTGCTGAAAATTTGTTTCTTCCCATAATCGTTGAATTCCATGTTTGGAGCGTTGAGCAGCCCTATCGGAGGGACGAAGGCAAGGCACTTACCGAAAGTTCTGAGCCACCATTCTGCCAACAAATACTAAAAAGTCCCAACCGCCCCACACGAGGTGATTGGGAACTTTCCGTGCCCGAAGCGGGACTCGAACCCGCACAGCCATTACTGACCAAGGGATTTTAAGTCCCTCGTGTCTACCATTCCACCATTCGGGCAGAACTGGGTGCAAAGATAAGCTATGATTCGGAAACTGACAAATTTTCGGGAGGTAAATTGAGATAACCGTATCTTTATATGATAAATAAGAGGAAAAGGAGTTCTCTTTACGCTGTTGTTTGAAAATTATCAGAAAAAAGAAAGTAGCCCACTGTTTCGTTGTGGCTACTTTCCTCTTTTATATCAGCTCAATGAATGAAAAAGTACATTCATTGATTGCTCCTTGTCTTTAAGGTTGTTCCATTTTGTAGTTCAATGGTGACTTCTACGGGTGGAAGCACAAGAGCAGGATTTGCTGTATAATAGAAATGTAAGAAAGAATCATCCCACATCTTTTCTAACACTTGATTTGCTGATAACTTTAGAATCTGCTCTTGATTCGTACGAAAAAACTTTCTGTCATAATGGTGCTTAAAATAGTCATTGAGTGGAACGCTTTTCACTGTCAGTACATCATTGAGCGAACTACCAGCAGGATGTGCTGCGTCCATATTGTCAAGTGCTACGACATTGATACTGCGAATGGGTGTTCCCAATGCTTCATGTCGGAAGGGTGCTGTCCCCTTATTGTATGCCGTATCACCATTAACTTTTGCAATCTGAAGAAAACCGGGATCATACGTACCGGCGAAATGAGTCAGAATAACCCCCTTAAAGCGTACTTTCAAACCTTCAGGCGTACCCTTTACAGTCTCAGCAGGTTCTACAACCATGGTGTTGGGTAGCACGTATAAATTAACATAATGCTTACTCTCAGTGTAATCATCCAAATTGACAGAGTCTTTGCAGCCATTGAATAGCACCATCCCTAAAGGAAGTACAATTAAAAGAAATATCTTTTTCATAATGTAAGGATTTAGATAAAGAATTATATATTCATAAACTTCGAGTGTTAAGATGAACTTTCATTATTGAAAACTTATGGACTTATACATAACTCAAAAAACTCTGTATATTGTTAACTTGGTTTTTGCAAAAATAGATATTATATATGTATATTACAAATATATAATACTTTTTTTTGTTTGTAATTTCAGAAAAAAGAGAATATACAATTAAAAAGCCTTATTTAATAGCAAAATGTATATTCTCTTCTAAGCTTCTATTTAGCTAAAGCTTTTGTTTTTTTAGAAGTATAAGTGATAAAAAGATACCTGCAACAAGTTGTATCCTCTTATCTATAAGGGGAATGAGCCTTTATTGATTGTTATGCTTTGTCAGTTGGTGATGACCATCGCATTATTGCCGTATTGGATGTGGTATTGATAGAGTTTTTTATCCTTTTCGCTCTGTGCATTTTCCACCACGGCGCCTTCGTTGGCAAGGCTGTAGATGCGTCGACACCTACTGCAATGGACGAGTGTGGCATCCTGCGTAGAGAATTCTAAGGAACGTTGGATGAAAGAAGAAGTGTAGCAATTGGGGCATACGAGGTCGTAGGCCACCAGTCCTTTGCCAGAGAGCGTTGCCGTGGGAAGCTGACCCACGATAAAGCCGGCGATAAACTGCGGCATACCGTAGGATTTGTCAACTGCCGAGAGATTCTGGCGCGACCGCTCGCCCGCGGTGTTCATATAGTCCACATAACTCATACTTCCCGAGAAGCGGATGGTGCAGAACACACCGCTGTTGGGAGCTAAGGCGTGCATCAGAGCCGGAGCTCCTGCCACGTTGGCACAACGATAGAAGGCACGCACGCGAGCATACTCCGGCGTGGACGAACACGCCGAGAGTAAAAAGAGGACCGCAAGCGTCACCGCCCAACTCCAATGGCGCATCATGGCAGTACGCTCAAGATGTTGGCCAACCCATCGGCAGCCTGCTGGAGAGGTTTTGCCACCATGCCTTTCATGAACATATTGACTTCCGCCCCTACGGTGACGCGAAGTTTGCTGGAGTAAGCATCCGTTGGGAGCATCTGAATCCAGATTGTCAAGGGGATGGGGCTGCCTTCGCTCCCCATCTTGACGAGTTTGGGCTCTTCTCGCTCCACCACGCGGAAGGTGATTTTTCCTACAGGCGTTGTGAGTAAGATGGTGTCTTCTGTAAATTCTACGTTCTGAAACTGCTGGCGAGCCTGCTCCAACTTGTCGGCGGGCAACTCTGCCGCCATGCGCTCTTGTACGGCGGGATCGGAGAGACGCTCTTTGATGCCCTCCAGATTGCGTAGGTTGCTGAAACGTTCGTATAGTTGCTGCTGCGGCTGTGCCACATTTTTCACTTCGCTTTCATATTTGCTTAATCCCATATTCTTATTGTGTTTGTTGGGCGGCAAAGATAATAAAAAGATACGAGGAATAAGGAAACGGACACAATAAGCCCCTTCCGCCACTCCATAAGAGCGTGCGGAAGGGGCTATATGATGATAAAGAATTACTCACTCGTCGGTCGAGCCTACCCCGCGGGAGGGGCGGACATCTCAATGTTTCCCGACGAAAGAATAAGGCGACGGCTTATTTCTTGCCCCAGTTGGCGGGGTCTTTGCGCCAATCGTGGAGCAAGGGAACTTGCTGCTCGCTGATATATCCTGTTTGGAGAGCCGTTTCCACCACTGCTTCGTAGTTGGTCAGCGTGGTGAGTTCGACATTAGCCTCCTCGAACGCCTTGCGAGCCACCTCGAAACCGTAGGTATAACTGGCCACCATGCCGAGCACCTCGCAACCGTGGTCGCGCAAAGCCTGCACAGCCTTCAAACTACTGCCGCCCGTGGAAATCAAGTCCTCCACTACGACAACTTTAGCACCAGGAGCCACTTGTCCCTCAATGAGGTTCTGCATTCCATGATCTTTGGGTTTTGAACGGACATAGCTGAAGGGGAGTCCCAGTTCGTCGGCCACAAGAGCACCTTGCGCGATAGCCCCCGTAGCCACGCCAGCCACAGCCTCAGCTTCAGGATAAGTTTCGAGGATGAGGCGACACAATTCGAGTTTCACGAAAGAGCGCACGTCAGGGAAGGCGAGCACTTTGCGGTTGTCACAATAGAACGGAGAGAGCCAGCCGCTGGCCCAAGTGAAGGGAGCTTCGGGTTGCAGTTTGATAGCTTCAACTTGAAGCAGTTTTTGAGCAAAAAGATGTGCGAGTTTTTGCATAACGGATAGTGTTATTAGTGATGTTGCGGCAAAGTTACACAATTTTTCTTAGGAGAGCAGAAAATCAGCCAGCGGTGGCGATTCTCTTTTGCGGTCTCTCCACCGAAGAGGAGCAGTCGGACGAGTTGGGAGAAACTTTTCAGAGAAGACAGATGAGGCGGACTATTGGGCGTTTCTCTTTTCTCTCAGCGCCTTGACCATGTCCTGAGCAGCGTGTTCGGGAGCGCCGGGTTGCCCGAGAATCTTGGCCATTCGCTCATAGCCCTGCAACTGTGCTTCGCGGCAACTGCCGTTGGGGAGAATAGACTCCAGTTGGCAGCGAACATTCCCAACGTTCATTTCATCGGCCACGAGTTCGGGCACAATCTCTTCGCCGCCCACCAGATTGACCAAAGAGACGAAAGGAACTTTCAAAAAGAGGCGGCGCAGCAGGCGGAAGAGCGGCCCCAAAGTGATGTAGTAGCACACCACTTGTGGAACGCGGAACAGAGCCGTTTCGAGCGTGGCGGTCCCAGAGGTGACGAGAGCCGCCGTTGAGCGCGACAGCAACGCATAAGTCTGATTCTCCACCAGTTTCACTCTGCTGCGCTCCACGCCCGACGCACTGATGATGCGCTCATAGAAATCGAGCGGCAAAGCCGGAGCAACGGCAATCTCAGCCAGCATATCGCGCTCCGCAAGTACGGGAGCGGCCGCCAAGAGCATACGCGAGAGATTGTCCGCCACCTCTTGTCGCCTGCTGCCAGGCAACAAAGCGAGGGTGCGTCCGTTGGGAGTGGGTTGTCCGTGCTGACGGACAAAAGCATCCACCTCATCCATGGTGGGATTGCCTACATAAGTGATGGGATAGTTGTGTTTCCGTTTGAAATAGTCTACCTCAAACGGCAGGATAGAATAAAGGCGGTCGATGTCGCGCCGGATATTTTTGATACGCCGCTCCTTCCAAGCCCAGATTTTAGGGGAGATATAATAGAACACAGGGCAGATTTGCTCCGCGTGAACAAAGCGCGCGATGGAGAGATTAAAGCCCGGATAGTCCACCAGTATGACCACATCCGGTCGATAAGCTCTGATCTGCTCTTTGCACTGCCGCATCCCGCGCAGGATAGTGCGAGCGTGGAGCAATACAGGAATAAAACCCATATAAGCCAAGTCTTCGTAGTGGCGCAAGCATCCCGGCGCAACGGCCTGCATATTGTTTCCACCATAATATTGGAACTCGGCTTCGGGATCTTCAGCCTGCAGAGCTTTCATCAAATGGGCCGCGTGTAAATCTCCGCTGGCCTCACCAGCAATTAGGAAGTAGCGCATAAGGGATTGCTTGTTTTCTCGGACAGGTCCGACGGGTCCGACTGGTCCGACCCGTCCGAGGGAAAATTAAAACAGACTTTTTAGCATCGGCATCAGGCGTGTGGCCGTATTGTCGAGCGTTGTCGGCGTAATAGCTACATAGCCGTGGGAGAGCGCCCAGCGGTCAGTGTCGGTCGCATTAGGCTCTAATTCTTGGCAGTCGCCTACGAGCCAATACCAGTTGCCACTACGCCCAGCATTGTCTAAATCTTTGATATCTTTTTCCCAACGGCTTCGCGCCATCCGACAGATGCGAACACCCTCAAATTTAGCGCGTTTGGGGAAGTTCACGTTCAAGCAAGTGAATTCTGGCAGACCCGCCATGAGAGCCTTCATCGTGATGTCGATCAGATAAGGGCGCAAAGGCGTGAAATCAGCTTTCGCACTCATGTCACAAAGCGAGAAAGCCACAGCAGGGAGGCCCTGCATGGCAGCTTCCTGCACCACGCCCATAGTGCCTGAATAATGAGCATTTACACTGGAATTGTCACCATGATTTATACCACCTATAACGAGATCTGGGCGGCGTTCGATGTAGCGATTAAGGGCAAGTTTGACACAGTCCGTTGGCGTGCCAGAACAAGCATAAACCGTTAGGCCTGGTTCCTTGCGAATGAGGACGGCATGAATGGGGTGGGCTGACGTGATGGCGGTGCTGAATCCCGACCGCGGGCCGTCGGGAGCTACCACTAACAAATCGGCCACGGACTTGAGCGTGTCGATCAAAAAGTTAATGCCACCAGCTTGGTAGCCATCATCGTTGGAGATAAGAATATAGGGTCTATTTTCTGTCATAAAAAAAGAAACAAATCCCGTAAGCGAACCGACGGGCGAAAGGTTATCGTTCCACAAAAAAACGTTGCAAAAATACTAAAAAAGGCTATTATCCATGAGTGTTCCACGATTATTTGTTATTTTTGCGACCTAAATAACGAATTGGAACCCATGGGAAAAATCATCGCAATAGCGAACCAAAAAGGCGGTGTTGGAAAGACCACCTCTTCGATGAATCTGGCTGCCTCTCTGGCAACGCTCGAAAAGAAAGTTCTCCTCATCGACGCTGACCCGCAAGCCAACGCCTCTTCCGGATTAGGTGTTAACCTCAACGAGATTGACACGTCTATCTACGAGTGTATTGTGAATCGCGGCGACATACGCGAAGCCATTTACACAACCGAAATTGAGGGTCTGGATGTGGTTCCTTCCCATATCAATTTGGTAGGGGCTGAAGTGGAGATGCTCAACTTCAAAAAACGCGAGTACATTATCTCCGAGCTTCTCAAACCCGTCAAAGACCTCTACGATTATATTCTCATCGATTGTAGTCCTTCGTTAGGACTGATCACGGTCAACAGTCTTACGGCTGCGGACTCTGTCATCATTCCCGTACAGTGCGAATACTTTGCCTTGGAGGGAATCAGCAAATTGCTGAACACAATCCGCATCATCAAGAAGAAGCTCAATCCCAGATTGGAGATAGAGGGTTTCCTCCTAACGATGTACGACAGTCGCCTGCGTTTGGCCAACCAGATCTACGACGAAGTGAAGCGCCACTTCCAGGAACTGGTATTCAAGACCGTTATTCAGCGCAACGTGAAGCTCTCCGAAGCGCCCAGCCATGGTTTGCCCGCCATTCTCTACGATGCGGAATCCACAGGCTCAAAGAACCATTTGTCGCTGGCCCGCGAACTCATAGAGCGAGAGAAACAAACGAGCGAGAAGTAAAGCATCCTCAGAGAAAGGCTTATCGGAGTGGTTCGCTTCTTTAGGTCCGTCCGAGAATAGAACAAAAGAAAAAAACAATGCCAGTACACAAGAAATTCCCCGCATTGGGTCGAGGCCTCGACGCCTTGATTGATACGGCCGACGAAATACACACCAGCGGCAGTTCGTCTATCAACGAAATCCCCGTTGACAGAATTGTCCCCAACCCCAACCAGCCCCGCCATGAGTTTGACGAAGAAGCGCTGGAGGAGTTGGCAGAAAGCATCCGCCAGTTGGGCATCGTCCAGCCCATCACACTGCGACAGATGGACGACGAGAGCTATGAGATTATTGCCGGTGAGCGACGTTGGCGCGCCTCAAAGTTGGCAGGTCTCACAACAATTCCCGCCTACGTCCGCACCGCCAACGATGAAAATATGATGCAAATGGCGCTGGTGGAGAATATCCAGCGCGAAGACCTCAACGCCATTGAGGTGGCGTTGGCTTACCAAAAGCTCATTGAGCAGTACCACCTCACGCAGGAGGAACTGAGCGAGAAAGTGGGTAAGAGGCGGGCCACGGTGGCCAACGCCTTGCGTCTCCTCAAACTTCCCGCCCCTGTGCAGCTGGCTCTGCGCAACAAATCCATCGACCAAGGCCATGCCCGCGCCATTCTCGGTGCGCAAGAGCCCAGCGTGATGCTGAGACTTTTCAAAGAAGTGCAGGAACGGGGCTACAGCGTTCGACAAGTGGAGGAAATGGTAAAGGCCCTCAACGCTGGCGAGACTGTGAAGAGCGGTCGGCACCAGTTGAGCAACCGCAAGAACCGCTTGCCTGAAGAATACAACGAACTAAAAGGTCGGCTCAGCGACTTCTTCCAAACCAAGGTGCAGATGACTTGTTCACAGCAAGGCAAAGGCAAAATCACTATCAACTTCGGCAACGAAGAAGAATTGGAGAAAATCATCGCTATGTTCGACAAGATGAGAAGTTAGGCCTTTGGCCACTCCTACAACAATGACGAAAACGCTATCGCAATACATCCTCATTATTTTGGTCGCCGCTTTCCTTGCACCTGCGAAGGGAGCGGCGCAAGCACGTCTTATTGTGGACGACTCCACAAAGGTCTCGTCCGTGAAAGCTATCAGCAAAAAAGCCAAGAAGCAGCAGAAAGCCATTGAGACAGAAATGCTGAAGGGCGAAACCATAGAGATGCTGACCGACACGGTCAAGAAGGCACAAGAGGGGAAGCTGCCAGCCGACACGGCGCGCCTGCGAAAGATGGCGGAAAGCGTTACGAAGGAGAATCTCAAAAAGGCCGCCAACGCTGCCTTTGTTCCCGATCCTAAGCGCGCCCTCTGGTTGGCACTTGTGTGCCCAGGTGCGGGACAGATCTATAATCGCAAATACTGGAAACTGCCTATCTTCTACGGTGGTTTCTTGGGTTGTACTTACGCCCTCATGTGGAACCAGCAGATGTACCGCGACTATTCGCAAGCCTATCTGGACATTATGGACGACGACCCAAACACAAAGTCGTATCTGAATATGCTTCCTCCCAACTACGATATCACAGGGAAGGAAGAACGCTTCAAAACCATCTTCAAAAACCGCAAAAACCGCTATCGCCGTTATCGCGACATGAGTATCTTTGCCTTCGTGGGCGTTTACGCCTTGAGCGTGATCGATGCCTATGTAGATGCTCAGCTCTCTGTGTTCGATATTTCGCCCGACTTGAGTATGCAGCTCCAGCCGGCCGTTATCCAGCAGTCGACACCTCTGATTCGCCAAACTTCCTACGGCATCGGTTGTAGTTTTAATTTCTAACCCCAACGAACATCTTTACGTTGGGACACAGCCCCCTTAGCATTGTGGGGCACACGCTAAAGAACAGTATGAACAAAATCAACAAGATATTTCTCACATTGGCTCTGACGGTTCTTCCCGCAGGCCTCGCAGCACAAAGCGAAATCACAGTTCACGACTCCATTACCAACCGTGATGAAGTCTTCGACATACCCGAAGGTATGAATAGCAACGAGAGTGTCCAACTTCAGAAATGGTTGGCCAAAAAGTATCTCTACGTTGACACTACCGCAACCACCTCAAACTATAATGTGACATACGCTCCGGAGGTGTACCGCGAGCGATTGCAACGCTTACCCAACAAGATGGAGATGCCCTACAATCCAATCGTGCAGAAGTTCATCGACCGCTACACAGAGGAGTTGCGCAACAAGGTGAGCTATATGCTCGGTGCAGGCAACTATTACATCCCCATCTTCGAGGCAGCACTCGATGCCTACGGCCTACCGCTCGAACTGAAATATCTGCCCGTTGTTGAATCAGGTCTCGACCCAACGGCCATCAGCCGTGCTGGAGCCGCCGGCCTCTGGCAGTTTATGATCACTACAGCCCGCCGCTACGATCTGAAGATAAACAGTCTCGTTGATGAGCGCATGGACCCCTACAAAGCCAGTTGGGCTGCCGCCAAGTATCTCAAAGACCTCTATAATATTTATGGCGATTGGAATCTCGTCCTCGCGGCCTACAATGCAGGGCCTCAGCAAGTGAGCAAAGCCATTCGCCGAACGGGCGGAGAACGCGACTATTGGAAAATCTATCGCTACCTGCCCAATGAAACACGCGGCTATGTGCCCGCATTCATAGCTGCTAACTATGTGATGAACTACTATTGCGACCACAACATCGCACCGATGAAAAGTCGCTATCCGATACTGACGGACACGGTGCTCGTTGACCGCACGCTCCACATGCAGCAGGTGGCCGAACTTTGCAAAGTAGACATCGAAGTTGTTCGCGCACTCAATCCGCAGTACAAAACAGATATTATTCCGGGACTTTCAGCGCTCTCCTCGCTCACCTTACCTCAGGACGCCACAGAAAGGTTTATCGACTTGCGCGATAGTGTCTACAACTACCGCGCGGATGAACTCTTGACGCAGCGTGCCGAAGTGGAAGTGGACGAAACAGAGGCACCGCGCACCACACACAGTCGCTCCAGTCGTGCAGACCGACAGGAGACAACGTCCTCCAGCAACCGCGAGAGCAGAGCGGAGGCACGCCGCCATACGCGCAGTACGCGCCACAGCCAGACTGATGAGCGCGACGACAATCGCAGCAACAGCAAGAGCGACAAGCGTAAAGGACGCCACAGCAAGACGGCAGATACCAAGAGAACAAAGAAAGCAGAGAAAAACTCCTCTACAACGGTCAAGAAAGGCGACACACTCTCCGATATCGCTAAGCGCAACAACACCACAGTAGAGAAGCTCAAGAAAAAGAACAAGATCTCTGGTTCGAAAATCAAACCCGGACAAAAACTCAAAGTGAAATAAGCAACGGCACAACCACTTCGAGCCATTTCTCCACCCCCTTAATTTCACAATCATGATGACCGACACGACGAAAAAACTTACACCTCAGGAGTTGAAAGATGAGGAAATGATCAGTGCAGCCTTCCAAAAGTTGCTCGATACCTATCTGGCCACCAACCACCGCAAGAAAGTGGATGTCATCACCAAGGCTTTCAATTTTGCCAAGCAGGCCCACAAAGGTGTGCGCCGACGTTCGGGAGAGCCATACATACTCCATCCCATCGCCGTTGCGCAAATAGCCTGCGAAGAGATAGGCTTAGGCTCCACTTCGATCTGTGCTGCCCTGCTCCACGATGTGGAAGAGGACACCGATTATACTAATGAGGACCTCTCCAACCTCTTTGGCCCGAAAGTGGCCAATATCGTGGAGGGACTCACCAAAATTTCTGGGGGCATCTTCGGCGACCGCGCTTCGCTACAAGCCGAAACCTTCAAGAAGCTCCTGCTCACGATGAGCGACGACATACGCGTCATCCTCATCAAGATCAGTGACCGCCTCCACAATATGCGCACCCTTTCGTCCATGCTGCCCTCAAAGCAGTATAAAATTGCGGGCGAAACGCTCTATATCTATGCCCCGTTGGCCGACCGCTTAGGTCTCAACAAAATCAAGACAGAGCTGGAGGACCTGAGTTTCCGTTATGAACACCCGGAGGAGTATAAAATGATTGAGGATATGCTGGCATCCACACAGGCCGATCGCACTTCAATCTTCGACAACTTTGTGCCGCCCATCCGCGAACTGCTCGACGGCATGGGCTTCAAGTATCAGATTCAGCAGCGCATAAAGACGCCTTACTCCATCTGGAACAAGATGCAGAACAAGCACGTGGCGTTCAACGAAATCTACGATATTCTGGCCATTCGCATTGTCTACGTTCCGCTCGATCGCAAGAAAGAAATCGACGAGTGCTTCAGCATCTATGCGGGCCTAACGAAAATCTATCGTCCCCATCCTACGCGCTTCCGCGACTGGCTCTCATCGCCCAAGGCCAATGGCTATCAAGCGCTCCACAACACGTTTATGTCGGCCCAAGGTAAATGGATTGAAGTGCAAATCCGTTCCGACCGCATGAACGATATTGCCGAGCAGGGCTTTGCGGCACATTGGAAATACAAAGATAAGGATGCCGACTACGACGAGAATGAACTCGACAAATGGCTCGACTCCATCAAAGAAATCCTCGACGACCCGCAGCCCGACACGCTTGATCTGCTCGACACCATCAAGCTCAACCTCTTCTCTAAAGAAATCCTCGTCTTCACGCCGAAAGGTGAAATCAAGACCATGCCCAACAACGCCACGGCTCTCGACTTCGCTTTCCATATCCACTCCTTCCTTGGCACCCACTGCTTTGCGGTGAAGGTCAACCATAAGCTCGTGCCGCTGAGCTACCGCCTCAAGAGCGGCGACCAAGTGGAGATTCTCACCTCTCGCGAGCAACAAGTGAAGCCCGAATGGCTCAATTTTGCCACTACGGCTAAGGCGCGCGGAAAGATTCAAGCCATCTTGCGTCGTGAGAACCGCGAGAAGATGCGCATCGGTGAGGAACGCCTTGCTGCTTTCTTTAAGGAGCAAGATATTGAAGCCACAAGTACCAATATCGACATCCTGCGCCGTTTCCACAAATTGGCCGACCGCGATGAATTGGCACTGGCATTAGGGGCCGACAAAATTGAGCTGGGACAGCCCGATGTGGATGCCATCACTGGGAAAGTACGCAAAACGGGCTGGCGACGCTATGTGCCGTTCATTGGACCTAAGAAGCAAGCGGAGGTCAACTCCACGGATGTGGAGGACTTTGTGCGCGGCCTCAATCGCAAGCAAACGCTTGTACTCAATGAGGACACATTGCAGAAATGTACCATAGCGCCGTGTTGCCACCCTATTTCCGGCGACGATGTCTTAGGCTATATCACGCCCCAGAATACGCTCGAAATCCACAAACGCAGTTGTCCCACGGCTGCAAAACTCAAAACGCGCTATGGCAATAATATCATCGCGCTCAAGTGGGATACCCACAAAACTCTCTATTTCCCCGTCTGTATCCATGTTAAAGGTGTTGACGACCACGGCGTGCTCTATGCCATTGCCGATGTACTCCACAACAGTGAGCAGAACCTTATAATCAAAAACATCACCCTCGACACCAACGATGGTATCTTCGACGGAACAATCGAATTCCTCCTCCACGACACTGACGACGTGAAGCGTATCTGCGATACCCTTCTCCGTCTCCCCTACATTGAGAGTGCCTACCGCGAGGATAAAAAAGACTAACAAATGACTCCCAAACGTTTTCTCTCCACATTATGCCTGACTGTGCTTGCCCTTGTGGCAATGGCGCAGCCCAGGGCTAAGTATGTATTCTATTTCATTGGCGATGGCATGGGCGTTAATCAAGTCAATGCCGCCGAAACCTTCCTGGCTGCCCGCGAGGGACGCATCGGAATGAAACCGCTCTGCTTCACGCAGTTCCCTTATCTGGGGCTCGTCTCCACTTATTCTGCCTCCAGCGGTGTTACCGACTCGGCCGCAGCGGGCACGGCCTTAGCTTCGGGTGTTAAGACAAAGAATGCCGCTGTCGGAGTGCTGCCCGACCTCACCACGCCTGTCAACAGTGTGGCTTGGCACGCGCAGCAACACGGGGCAGCTGTGGGCATCTCCACTTCAGTGGGGGTCAACCACGCCACGCCGGCCGTTTTCTACGCTCATGTGCCTGAGCGTCATGCTTACCATGAAATCGGACGCCAGCTCACCCTCTCTGGTTTCGACTTCTTCGCGGGTTCCGACATCTTGAAACATCAATCGGAGAACGGTGATAAGGACCTCTATCAGCAGGCTGCCGACAATGGGTATAAAATTGTGCGCGGCTACAATGAGTTTCTCCAACAGGCCAACCGACAGAAGAAGCTGATTCTCCTTCAGCCGCTCCGCGACAGTAAGCAGAACGATTACGCCATCCCTTATAAGCTCGATCGCAAACCAGAAAATCTCTCGCTGGAGCAAATCACGCAGGCGGGCATCCGTTTTCTCACCGAACGCCAAAAGGAACGCAATGGCTTTTTCCTGATGATTGAGGGCGGCATGATTGATATGGCCTGCCACTCTAATGATGGTGCCGGATTCATCCATGAACTCATCGACATGGACAGCTGTGTTCAGATTGCTTACGAGTTCTACAAGAAAAAGCCCGACTCTACGCTCATCGTTGTCACCGCCGACCACGAAACAGGTGGTTTGTCCCTCGGCAGAGGAAAATATGCCCTCCACCTCGAAAAGCTCCTCCACCAGAAAACAACCTTCTTTGCCTATCCGCGCCACCTGGCTGCTTTGCGCCGCGAAAAGGGCAGCGCGTTCAGTTGGGATGTGGTGCGCCAGGATCTGAAAGAAAACTTTGGTTTCTGGGAGGGCCTCGAACTAACGAAAGCACAAACCGAACGCCTCCACAAGGCCTACGAACAACTCGTCGATGACTCATCGGAGAACAAGAAGAGTCTCTACAACTCCGTAGACCCCGTGTCTTACACCGCGAGCCAAATCATGGACGAACACAGTCTCATTGGCTGGCAGAGTAACGGCCATTCCAATGGCTTCGTGGGAGTCTACGCCATCGGGGTGGGCGCAGAGCAATTTGCTGGACAAATCGACAACACCGAGATTCCCCGCAAAATTATGCGCGCCGCAGGCTGGGAATAGAAATATAACTACAACCGCTGATAATGAAAACCGCTCCTCAACTTTCACCCATATTTTCTCGCCGCAGCAAGAAAGAAACGAAGGCTTCTGAGGGGCGGCTTTCATCTTTTCTGCCAGTAAGCGTTCAGGCAAGAATGCTTGTCGGTTTCCTGCTCCTATGGCTCTTTGGCAACCTGAGTGGTACAGCCAGCTCTGCTTATGCCGATAACAGTTCCGCCCGATGGAGCACAGAATTCGTCCATACTGCCGCATCGGTCGAGAAGGACAAAGCTACCACACAGCGCCATGCCTTAGCAAGAGACAAGGAACTGTTTTGCCACCTCCCTCTTGCTCCCATCGATACAGCGCGGGGCGACAGCAGTGCAGTGGGTGCGCATCCGCGCATCGTCCTTCCACAGCAACCCAGTTCCCCGGTAGCGGCGCGCACCCTGGCCTTGCGGAACTCCCCAACGGCCTACAATGTCAGCCCCATTAGCTGGGACATCTACCAATATATTGGGCGTGAAACTACCTTTATCACCGACAGAAAAGCCATTACGGACATCTTAGGCAACCTCTGCGAGCAGATGAGCGTTTCCACACAAGAGGCCACGCGCCTCGAGACTGCCCTCGGACTCAAAGAAGGCTCTCTCCAAAATGGTTTCAAAATCCGCGAAATATCTCTCACGGGGATGCCGCCCGAAAGAATCCGCGTTCCCGAACGCGGCAACAAGCATTTCTTGGGCAAAGGGAAAGGTCTGCCCGGCGGCGGCCCTGAACTGGAACTCCAGCCACGAGTATCGACCAAAGACAATGAGGAAGTTCGCACCATAGCAACCGTGAGCATCTTGAAGCTCTTCTAATACTATCACAAAAGGAAAAAAATACACCCTATAAAGCCAAGCGTAAATATCCTTATTGCGTTTGAAAATACAATAAGGCTATCAGCTGACAGCCTTATTCTGTCAGCTGACGCCCTTATTGTATCTACGCCGACAATCGCAAAGGATCTTTACCAAAGGTTTCTTTCATTTTCCCCTTACAAGAAGCTCATTCCCAAGAAAAAGCTATCAAAAACTGCCTCAAAAGTTCGCCAACGATTCCAGTATTTATCGGCTCAGCACATCACAAAACATCCGTCCTTCTCTCTCATAATTTTCTCGAAGAAAAAGAGCCGTTGCTCAGAGAAACAAATAAATGGTCCATGGCCCTACTTTGCCCCATGAGTTTCATTAAAAACGCCACATTTTTGTCAATAAAAATCCCCCCCCCCCCCATAAATTTCTTTTGTTATTTTGTAGCCTCAAAAAAATGTAGATGTAAAAATATAGCCCTATTTTTGCAATAAAATAGAGTAAATAAACGAATAAACATGCCACATAAACTGAGGTTTTCCTTTGGAAATCATTCTGATAATAAAAAAAAGAGGAAAGTACAAAAAGGGTAAATGATATGAAAAATAAAACTTTAAGATGAAAAAGCATCAGACAATAATCATCACAGATACAATTGAAATGTAAAAATAAACGCTAAAAATAAGTATTATTATAAATGATGTAATACAGACACGAGAAGATAGCAAATATTATAACAACATTATCCGTTTTAGTTATCTCCTCCTCACAAAAGAAAATAATGATAACCCAGAAAAATGTTGGCTAATTAAATACGCTTCACTTTAAGATATAAAATAAATTAATTTAATGAGCTTATGAACAAAATTAAACTTTTGCTATTGACGTTACTTTCAATAGTAATGCCAATGAGTTTGTCTGCCTACACAAAGGATCAGATTGTTCATTTTGGTGCGAACCACTACAAGGTGGTTTCTGCAACAGAAAACACTCTCTACTTTTTAGGGACAGACGACTCAAGTACAGGAGAATTAGAAATTCCAGGAACAATCCCCGATGGAAATGGCACCACTTTCAAAGTTATAGGTGTGAGCGCTCATTCGCTTTACAGATCTATCAATATCACTTCTGTAAAACTTCCTGAGACTATCGAAAGGTTGGAAGGAGCAAGCTTCAGAGGTGCACGCTTGGAGAGAATCAATATTCCGAAGAGTGTAAAATACATTGATCCTTATGCTTGGGGAGAAGTTCGTCGTGTTCCTAAACACGATGTAGCTACTGATAACCCTAATTACTGTTCAGATTCTCAAGGTACACTCTATTCGAAGAACTATACTACACTCCAATCTGTGCCTTCTGATGTAAATCCTACTGACGGAGTTTATACCGTTGACAGTCGTGTGCAAAAGATTACAAACCCGGCATTTCGCTTGATCGAAGGGCTGAAAAAGATTGTTCTGCCTAAGGATTTAAAAGAGATTAAAGAAGGTTACCCCACTATTGCGCCCACGCCCACGCTCGAAGCTTTTGAAATTGTAGGTGGAGGAGACACGCCTTACTCCGTTGATGCAGGTGTACTTTTTAAAGACACAATCCTTATGGTTTATCCTCCTGCAAAGCCCGAAAAGACTTATACAGTGCCCAACAATATTACAACAATTGGAAGCTGTGCCTTTTTGCTGCCATCCATACTGGAGGAGATTGACCTAAACAATGTGAGAAAACTGAATGTGGCTTCAATTGATAATGCAGCGAAACTCAAAAAAATCACCCTTCCAAAGGGTATCAAAACCTACAATCCTACCACAAAGATGGGTATGGCTGAGGGGTGCTTCACATCTTGTACAAAAGTTGAAGAATATATTGTTCCGAATGAAAATACCGACTTCGTAGCTGAAGACGGTATAGTCTATTCCAAACCTGCGAAGGACATCCTCTATTTCTATCCGCCTAATAAGGCTGGCGAAACCTACGCAATCCCAGCCTCGGTAAAGAAGATGGCTAAGAGATGTTTCATATCGGCACAAAACATCACCTCAATGGTTATTCCGAAAAATGTAGAATCTTTAGGTCAGGAAGCTTTCCTCGGTGCCCGAGAACTCAAGACCGTAACATTTGAAGAGCCCTCGAAGATTACAGAACTCGGTTTTAGAACCTTCGGTTCTTGTCCGAAATTAACTACCGTAACCTTTCCCACATCTCTCAAAAAAATTGGTATTACTTTCCCTGAATGCTGGAATCTGGAAACTATCAATGTCCCCAACGGCTCACAGCTGGAGGAGATTCCCGATAACGCATTTACTACCAATACGAAACTGAAGGCTTTCAACATCCAAGGCAGTTGCCCGTTGAAGACCATCGGCCACAATGCTTTTGCTAACTTGAAGGAACTAGAAAAATTCGAGTTTCCCAAAACAGTAACCACTATCAATAGCAACGCTTTCAGCGGTTGCGAGAAAATGGCGACGGCAACGTTTGCTGACGACGCCGAGATTCAAACCATCGGCTCTGGTGCATTTGCCGACTGCGGATTGGTAAACTTCAACGTGCCTAAGAATGTAAACAAGATTGAGCGCGAAGCTTTCCGCAATTGTGCTGCATTGGACACTGTCAACATTTCAGAAGCCACTACCGACATCAGCCCTGAGGCTTTCAAAAACTGCTCCAACCTCAAAGCTATCAACGTAAGCAAGAAAAATTCCGTCTACTCAAGTGTTGATGGTTATCTCCTATCGCAGAACAAAAAGACATTGATGATTTTCCCTCCAGGAAAAGCAAACGACCGCTTCACCCTGCTACCTCCGTCAATCACCTCTATCGGGAAATATGCTTTCTACGACTGCAAGAACCTGAAGAATGTAACCATCCCTAATTTGGTTACCTCAATCGGTGAACGTGCTTTCGGTCTTTGCACTAATCTTAAAACAATCACATTCCTCTGCGATGAAAAAATCAAGGCGGACAGCATCAATAAAGAAGAGAATAAGATGTCGTTCGATGATGGAACACAGACGAGTCATAACATGTTCCAAAACATCAATATTCAGGTGCGAAAGGAAAAACTAAATGACTACAATAGCGATCCATTCTACCAGAAGTTTAAATCCATCAAACCTTCTTTTGAGGTTGGCACGGAAGAATACATCGCGGTGTCAGATAATGCTGTAAATATGCTTAATACAAAGCGTACTGACGAGACCTTTGTTCTGCCAACGGAAATTCCCCATGACGGCAAAAACTACAAAGTGAGCATGATCGGCGACTATGCTTTCCAGCACGTCACCTCTGGCATAAAGGAAGTGGTAGTAAAGAAAGACGTGGAATACATTGGTGCTCAAGCTTTCATCACCAACCGCGCAAACAATACAAGTATCATCAAGAGCGTATTCTTCATTGAAAGCAACCCCACGAAGCAAATGTTGAGCACTACTCGCTTCGATCTCGACCAAACAAACACAAACTACAGCGAGTTCGCTAAGGCGACGAAGATCTATGTGAAGAAAACGGCGCTTCCAATCTATAAGAAAGAATGGGCGAAGACAGTCTATAAGAAAGATACTGATAAAAACGAGACGAGTCCTTACGACTTCACTTCACAGCTTGAGTTCAAAATCAAGGATGTCAAAATTAGTAAGAAGTACGGTACTTTCGCTCGTGAGTTCGATGTAGACTTCAGCGACTACTACAATGAGAATCACCGTTCAGAGATAGCAGCTTTCGTAGCCAGCACTAAGATTTTGGATGGAAAAGGCGACTATGGCACAGCCACCAAGCACGTTCGAATGACGAGTGTTGATAAAAACGATGGTTACACAGGTTCTTATTCTTACGTTCCTGCTTATACGGGCGTACTTCTCAAGGTTCTTGATAAGGAAGCTACAGATGCTGACTTCTACTACACGATTGGAGAACAAGACCAGCAAGTCTACCATGTCACAAACAACGTTATGACAGGTGTAACAGTAAACCCCATTACCTCTCTCACAGCCACAACTACCGATCCCATTTATGTGATGCAGGGCGGTACCTTCCGCAAGGCTGAGAGCAATATCAATAACTTCCCCATCCACAAGGCGTATATGAAGTTCAGCGCTCTACCCGCAGGCACACGAGTTGTGTTCGATTTTGACGATACCACAACAGGAATTGAGAGTATCGAAAGCATTGATACAGGCAGTTCCAATCGAGCTGCTGATGTTTACTACAATCTGCAAGGTCAGCGCATCAACAAGCCGCAGCAGGCAGGTCTCTACATTCTCAATGGTGCGAAAGTAATAATCAAATAAAGTCGCAGAAGACAATGAATAAAAAACAATATACAGCACCTAAAATAACTTCTATTACCTGGTCTGCTGAAAGTTTGATGCTTGTTGCCAGCCCAGGTGTAGGAGGAGGTTACAATTCTGGCGAAGAGATTGATTCTAGAAAGCAAGGTCCGTTAGAAGAAAATAGTGGCTCAAATATCTGGGACAAACAAAATTCTCTCTGGGAAGACTAATCAGAGAAATATCTCTTTTCTGCAATCATTTCCCATTATGGGATTTATGATAAAAGCAATTGACATTGGGGAAGGCTTCACTGCCTTCTCCAATTTTTTTATTCTTGCTGCCTGACCCACTTAGAAAGACCAGATTGCTTCTATTCGCAAGATCTAAACAATAAGGTTTGCGGAGTTTTTTTGAGGACACATCAGCAAAATTTATAGAAGAATGTAACGAAAAAGGCTTCGCCGTCGGGGAGAGGCGAAGCCAAATGAAAGAGGGGAGTATCTTATTGTTTGATTTTATGGTAGCGGCTGATTATCAGAAACCGAGGGAGAGGCCGATGGCTATGCGGCGAGAGTCGTCAGAGCCAGTGGCATCTTGGAGGATGCGGCAGGGATTGTACTTCACATAGAGACTCACGAAGTCTTTACCTACTTGTCCGATGATATCGGCCGAGACGCGATTGGTGCGAATGTTCTTCATCTTCTCCATAAAGTCGCGCCCATTGAGCGAATATTCGGAGCGAACCTTAGCTCTCCAAGCATAGTGGAGGTTGGTGCGCAGACCCACGAACCAGTCGTGGCAGAACGTATAGCGATAGCTGAAACCCAGGTAGTTGGTCGTGAGGAAAAGGCGAGAAAATTTAGGATCTGAACCAGCGGGATAGGCTTCGGGGGTGAGACCGTGGGAGGCATTCTTGCCGTAGCGCAGTTGCTTGCCTTCGTGGCACAAGGAAGCGGTGTAGAAACCTGTGTGAATGGCCAACGCATGGTGGCGACGCTGAAAGTTCACGTTGAGAATGTCGAGGTAGAACTCGGCAGATTTGCTCATCTTAGCTTTGAGTCCGTCGGGCATTCCTGGAGTGGCCACCCAGCCCATTGCCAGACCTAAGATGCCTAATTCTTTTTGCCATTTGTTGGACTCTTCCTGTTCCTTTTTCTTCTTGCCAAAGAGGATGTTAAAGTCCCAGTCGTCCGCGCTTTGACGGACCACCGATTCGGAGTTTTTGCCCACGGATTTGGAGTAGGAATAGCGGAACGTGGGGTCTGTGCCGTTGCCAAAGATGTCGATGTTGACCACTGAGTCCCGCTCCGTCACCACCACGCGGCGTGCGTTTTCCACGGTGGTCACTGTGTCGGTTGTCACTTGTGCTGTTGCAGACAGTGTGCCCATGAGTGTCAGGGCAAGGAAAGCTTTGAGTTTCATATTTATAAGGTTTTATTGTTATTTTTCTTTGTTTTATTTGCTAAACATCCGTTTGAGTTCGGCCGCCGTGGCTCGTCCCTGCAAATAGATGAGGGTGAGACGTCCGTCAGAGCCCGGTTGATAGGAGTTGTTCCGATAGAAGATGTAGCGGTTTTCAGCACCCACGGATGAGAGTTTGTAGAAACCGTAGTAGACATGACCACTCTTTCTCACCTCTTCTTTTGACACAGCATGCGCCGCATCGCGAAGCACGGCAGTTTCTATTTGTCGGGTGTCGGCCGCCGAGGGAGTGAGCGAAAGGCTGCGCGAGAGGCTCAGATTGAAAGCCTTGAGCCTGCTGCCCGAGAACTGCACCGAAGTGGCATCTTGACGGGTGGAGTAGCTACCTTCAAAGATGGAGGCAATATTTAGTCCTGCTTGGGCCTGGGCGGGAAGCACCACGCTCATTAGAGCTATAAGAATCATCAGAATGCGTTGCATGACTTTATTGGTTTAGCGTGTTAAACATATCCTTGAGTTGGCTCTCCGGCGTGGGCGCATCTGTGGGGCTGCTCACGGCCTGCATCTCTTTTTGCATCAGTTTGACCACCTCGTCGGGGTTCGTCACCTTGCGCCCATTGACATAGGCGATGCAAACATCATCTGGGTGAGCCTGCTGAATGGTATAGACACCTCCGAGCATGAGTACCACCACGGCGGCTGCGGCTGCCTGCCACCAACGGATGGCGCGGTGTGACTTGCGGCGCAGCTTACGCCCCACGGCGGTGAAGCCCATCACGGCGCGCACTTCATCATAGCGCGCATCGGAGGCGTAAGGGCCAGTGATGAGCCGTTGCAGTTCGCGCTCTTCCTCCAGCGTTGTTTCCGCGTCGAAATAGCGGTTGATGAGTTCGTCCAAGTTTTTACTATTCATCTTCATAATCTCTTCTGTAAATTTCTCGAATGGTGCGTCGAGCGCGTGAGAGTTGCATCCTGACGGCTGCCGGTTGCATTTGCAAGCTCTGGGCAATGGCGTCGTAGTCCTGGCCTTCATAATCGTGGCGGCGAAGGATGTCGCGCTGTAGCGGGGAGAGTTCGGAGGCCACGATGCGTTCCACTGCTTGGAAGCGGCTTTCCACATCGGGCGCGTCCTCTTCAGCTCCGTCGGTCTCGGTCAGACTCACACTGGCTTCCCGCTGCTGCTGGCGTAGGTGGTCGATGCTGAGATGTTTCACCGTCGTGGTGAGTAGTCGGCCGGCCTCATCTTCGGAACGCAACGTTGTGCGGCGTGTCCAGAGGCGGACGAAAGCATCCTGCAAAGCATCGTCGGCCACGCTCTCCCCCACCATGGAGGAGGCCAAGCGTCGCAGCCCTCGCTGGAGGCGCTGAAATGCTGGGAGGAGTACTTCCTCTTTCGAGCCGTCGCTATTTAGGAACTTCTGAGCCATTCGAGTGGTTGGTTTACATTGTGCTAACGCAGGACTTTCGGTTTTGTAACATCAAAAGTAAGATTTTTTTCTTTTATTCAATAAAAGAGAGGCAGCTCAGAGGCCGCTTACTTGAAAATCGGACAGGTCCGACGCGTCCGACCTGTCCGACTGGTCCGACTTGTCCAACAGGGCAAAAAAATGCAATAAGGCTGTCGGCTGGCTTCCTTATTGTGTCAGCTGATAGCCTTATTGTGTCGGCTGACATCCTTATTGTATTTACGGGGTGGTTTAAGGGGTTGATTAGCAGGAGTATATGAGCTGAGTTTTCAGAAAGAAAAGCCGTTCCCTTGGCTTTTCCTCCTCGAAAGTTGGCAATATTTAGGAAAAGCCCGTATCTTTGCTTCGATAAATCCACGCGCACCATTGGCAAGGCTGATAGGTGGCGCAAAAAAACGGTAGTTATTTATGAAAATTCTCCTTGCAGCCACAGGGCTGCTTCTCTCTCTCGCATCTTGCAGCGTATCCGTTCCAGGTATCAAGAGCGTGAATGCCAATGAGTTTGAAAAACTGCTGCAAACCGGCAATATTCAGCTTTTGGATGTTCGCACGGCTGAAGAGTTTGCTCAAGGCCACATTCCAGGCGCCACGAACATTGATGTGCAGCAACCCGACTTTCTCGAAAAAGCACAAGCGGCTCTCTCGCGCAAACGCATCGTGGGCATCTATTGCCGTTCGGGCAAACGCAGTATGCGCGGTGCTGAAATCCTAAACAAAGCAAAGTTCACCGTTGTCAACCTCCAAGGCGGCATCATCGAATGGCAGGATGCGCAAAAAGTCACAGAAGAGTGAAAAAACCCTTAAAACTGCAAACTGCATCGGACAATTTGTAAGTTTCCAACTTGTCTGATGGGCAAGAATAGCATCTTTATTCTCTTTTTCTCTGTTAAAAGCCCAAAAAGAATTTAATTTCTTACAAAAACGTGTAACTTCGCGGCGTGGAAAAGTGGCAGGTTCGAGCAACCCGCTGCAAGAGAGGCTTAATTCCTTTCCCCTCTAAGTTTTAAAGGACATTCTAAATCTTTTCTATTTCTTATGGAATACTATCAAAGAGTATTGTTGGCAGCCTTGACGCCTGCAGTTGCAGTTTGCGTTCAGGCTCAGGTGACTACGTCCTCATTGGGCGGTCAAATCCTGAATGAGTCCAACCAGCCAGTTGCAGGAGTAGTGGTAAAGGCCACTCACGTTCCTTCTGGAACGACCTACAGCGCAGTGACCAACGCCAATGGCCGTTATACCATTCAGGGTATGCGTCCGGGCGGCCCTTACACCGTAGCTATCCACTACCTGGGTTACAATGCAGAGAAGTTTGAGAACATCAATCTCGAGCTCGGCAATATGTTCCCGCTCGATGCTTCATTGTCACCGAAATCTACTGACTTGGGCGAAGCAACGGTAGTGGCCAATCGCAAGACACGTACGGGAGCAGGCGAGAACTTCACGCTGCAAAAAATGCAGAACATCCCAACGATTGATCGTTCTGTGGCAAGCATTGTGAAGAACACGCCGATGGCCGTTTCATCCAAGAGTGGCGGTATTTCCTTCGTAGGTTCTAACAATCGCTACAACAGTTTCCAGATCGACGGTGTTGTGGCCAACGACGTGTTTGGTTTGAGTGCCGATGGTACCAACGGCGGACAAACGGGTGCAAACCCCATCTCCATGGATGCCGTTCAGGAACTCCAGGTGGTTATTGCTCCTTATGATGTTCGCCAAGGTGGCTTCACGGGTGGCGGTATCAATGTAGTGACAAAGTCGGGTACGAACGATTTCCACGGAAGTGCGTACTCCTACTTCAACAACCAGAGCATGTATGGCAAGTACAGTGCTGTGCGCGACTATGCCAAGGTGCCCCTCACCGACCAGTTTGAGCGCACCTTCGGTGGAACGCTCGGCGGTCCGATCATCAAGAACAAACTCTTCTTCTTCGCTTCTGTAGAAAACAAGAGAAAGAGTTATCCCAACAACATCTACCCCGGCTATAGCGAGAAATACATCTCAACGGATGTGGCACAGCAGGTAGTGGATCGCTACTATGCGCTGACGGGCATTCGTGATAGTTTCGGCCCACGCAACGTTGAGAGCCACAGCCTCGGCATTACGAGCCGCATCGACTGGAATATCAACGAGACCAACCACCTCACACTGCGCTATCAGCACAATAATAGCTACAAAGACGGCTATGCTGTTGGTGCTACCAGCTATTTTTTCGCTAATTCGGGCTACCGTTATAACAACAAGACCAACGACATTGTTGCAGAATGGACAAACCGCATCAGTGATAGCTTCTACAATGAGTTGCGCGCCAGTGCAAGCTTCGTGCGCGACCACCGCGAGTCACCCTACCAAGGTCCAACGGTATTGATTCAGAACGTGTACAGTGCAGACAATTCAACTCGCATAGGCCTCAATATCGGTACAGAATATAGCTCTGCAGCCAACGGACTGGACCAGAACATCTACACGTTGGAGGACAACCTCAGCTGGTACTTGGGTAGCCATACGCTGACTTTCGGTACACACAACGAAATCTACAGGGTTTCTAACCTCTTCATTCAGGCTGCTAATGGTTCTTGGACTTTCGATAATTTGAACGATTTCCTCAACGATAAGCCCAACAGATTCAACTATAAGTACACCGACCCATCTCTCACCGGCGGTGACACGAAGTATTCTCCAGCCATCAAGGCGGGCCAGTTTGGTTTCTATGCGCAAGACAAATGGAACGCTACTTCCAACTTCAATGTGACTTATGGTTTGCGTATCGATTTGCCCGCTGTTTTCAACAAACCAACAGCTAACGAAACTTTCAACCAATACGCCAAGAGCAAGAATCTGGATGCTCAGGTAGGTGTCGTTCCTAGCACGAAACTCATGGTTAGTCCGCGTCTCGGCTTCAACTGGTACCTCACCGACGACCACAAGACGCTCCTGCGCGGCGGTACGGGTATCTTCACCGGTCGTGTGCCTTTCGTATGGCTCAGCAACGCCTTCAATAGTAATGGTGTAGAAATGAAATCTACCACTATCTCTAAGAGCGTGCCTGGTATGAACAACTACCAGCAGGCTCTCACTGATGTGGTTAACTCTAGCGCTACGAGCCAGAAACCCGACATTGCTGTAGTGAGCAAGAAGTTTAAGTATCCACAGGTTTTCCGCTCTAACCTCGCCCTCGAACACACGCTGCCCGGCGACGTGAAGATGACGCTCGAGGCCATCTATAGCAAGACGATGAACAACGTCTTCTTCGAGAACCTTGCCATCAATCAAGTGGCAAAGACCTATGCTGTGCCTGGCAAAGAGAACTCTGCTGTTCCCTACTACAACAGTGAAAAATCTGACTACTACAGCATCATCAATCTGAAGAATACGAACCGCGGCTACAGCTACGCCCTCAGTGCACTCTTTGAAAAGACTTTCAACTTCGGCCTTGACCTCGCAGCAAGCTACACCTTTGGACACTCTAAGAGTGTGAACGATGGTACAAGTTCTGTTGCTTATTCTAACTGGAAGTACAACTATTCTCGCGACACCAACGGTAAGGGTGAACTTGGCTATTCTAAGTTCGACATTCCTCACCGCGTGATGGTACGTGTGGGCTGGACTTCTCCCAAATACCTCAACGGCTGGACCAGCACGCAGATCGGTATCGTTTACAACGGCTCTAATGGTGGCCGCTACAGTCTCTCAATGAACGAGAGCGAAGACTTCAACGGTGACGGACAGAAGGGTAACAACCTCCTCTACATCCCAACGAAGGACGAACTCGCGCTGATGAACTTCACGCCGACCATTGTGAAGGGTCAGGTGATTATGGATGCTGATAAAAACCGTGCAGCTTTTGAAAAATGGATCGAAGGCGACAGCTACGCTAAGAACCACCGCGGACAGTATGCTGAACGTAATTCTAACATGACTGAATGGGAACACCAGATTGATCTCCACTTCGGTCAGAAGATTTACTGGAAGAACATCTGCAACTTTGAGTTCACCTTCGACATCATGAACTTCGCCAACTGTCTGAACAAGAAGTGGGGTGCTCAGTATAGCAACGTCTACAACGTAAGCCCGCTGATGGTTTCTAAGATGACGAAGGGTGCTGATGGCAACTATACGCCGGTTTACCAGTATAACAACCCACGTCTCACGAAGAGCGATATCCTCAGCCGCTGGCACATGCAGCTCGGCTTCCGCGTAAGCTTCTAAGCGAGACCTCTATTCTCTAAGCGGACTCTTTAGAGACCGCTCACAAAAAGGCTTCACCTCCGTTCGGGGTGAAGCCTTTTCTTGTTGTCTTTTTTTGAGTTATCCTATTTCCCGTCGAAGTTGATAATCATATCCTCTACAGCATCTGCTGGCACACCGATAGCGGCAGGTTGAGCGGATTGGGCTTGTTCTTTGAGGCGTGCAAACTCATCGTCAAAATTGTGGAAGCCGTTGATGCTGAGGTCTTCTCTGACGCGGTAGCCCTCAGGGGTGATGGTCTCGTAGTGCGGAATGGCGTTGAAGCGGAAGAGTTCGCACAGTTGGTTGTATTCTGCTGGCGAAAGGCAGATACACTCCTCGTCGGTGAGCCATTCTTTCACATATTTCTGATATGCCTCACTGCCCTGCGGCGTGTTCTCTGCAGCGATAAAGATGAGTTTCACATCCTTGCGTTGCGCAATGCTGGCGCGCAAATCCTTACTCTTCTGGATAGCGGCACGGCAGGGAGCACAGCCCATTCCCCAGAAATCGATGAGGAGATAGCGGCCCGGGAAGCGCGCCGATAGTTGGCGGATCATTTCGGCCGCTGCGTTGTTGGCGGGGAGAGGCGTAGCGATGTCTTGTTCCATCATGGCTGCCGAACAGAAGAGATCGGCTTGTTGGCGGATGAAGGGAGAGGAAAGAACTTCCAAGTAGGGCGATAGCATATTGTTGAGCGCGGGCAGACTTTCCGCCTCGGCCAAGCGTTCTTGTTCTGTGAGGCTTGTGTCGGCCAGTATTCCAGGGATGAGCGCCTCATTGTTGCGCCACTCTTTGAAGTTTTCCTGAATGTCTTTGTAGATGCAGATTTGCAGCATCAGGTTGCTGTCGTTGCATCTCATTAGTTTTTTCAGGGCCGCGCGCTTGTTGTTGAGAATTTTCTGCTGAATATCGGCCGTTATCTTGACGCTGTCCATCTTTCCAAGGGAAGCAAACTGCCCTGAGAAGACGGGAGGGGCGAAGCGCAGGCGGTTGATGAGAGTGGGGAAGTAGCTACTGGCTGTCAGCAAAGGATTGTCGAAAGGAATGCGCGATAAGAGTTTGAAATTGCTGGGATCGTTCAGCGCATCCATTTCGGCTTTGTCCGCTCCAGTGAGTTCCTTCTGTCCGTTGGCTTCTGCTTTTTTTGAAAAATCATCCTCACGGTTCATGGCATATTCAATCAATGCGCTGGCAAAGCTCACTTGCAAATCAGCCAAGGCCAACTGCTCTTCCATCGGAGTGAACTTGTCGCGCTCGCTCGTAAGTGCCAGTAGCGTTAGCGCATTTTTCCAGAGCGTTTCCGCAAGGGGTTGCGCTTGGCTAAACGGCCCATTGAAATAGCGCAGGGCATTCATGATGCCATTGAAAGGGAGTTTCGCTTTGAGCCATCGTTCCATCTCTTTGCAACTCCCGTTGTTGTACTGGCACTCATATTGTCCGCGCGCGTTCTTTTGCACCGTCACATCGATGGTCTCGCCAGGGCGGGCAAAGAAAGGTATCTCGCTGAACGCTATATTGGAATTGCCCGCGAAGAAAGCCTCTCTCACGGGATAGCACGCCGAGAATTTCTTTTCGAAAGTCCCATCCGGCGCAATATTGAGCATGAGTATTCCCTGCTCCTTCTCAAAAATGTTTTCGTAGTAACATTCTAAGTGGTTGAAACCAAATTTTGCGACATCATAGTCCATGATGCGACCGCGAATGGTGATGGAATCGTTCTTGAACCACTCCGTTGGCAGCACATAGGGATGGCTCTCGGTGAGTGCTTCGAGCCTGGGCGTGGTGAGTGGGGTGTTCTTGTCGTGGATGCCGAGGAGCATAAACGAATAGAAGTCGTCTCCCCCTATGAAGTCGAACACTCTGACGCGTTGCGGCATGGGGGCAAAATGCAGGGCGAATTGAGTTGGGCCATTTTTAGGAGAAGAAATCGGTTGGTCGAGCACGACGCCCTCAGCCGAGCGCAAGGGATATCGGTGGCCGCTTTCATCTTTCAGATAACTGCTCTTGTTGAGAATGAACGGATCTCCTGCTGGCGATTCGATGCAAAGGTGAAGCGTGGTGGCCGTATCTGTCAAGACCACTTCTTGCACAGTGATTTTTTCTTTGAATGGGATTGCGCAAGCCGTCACCTTGGGCGTTTTGATGGTTTTGAAGGTCTTGCTCCAGCTCGCCACCGTGCAAGTCAGGAGTAGAAGGGTGATAAAAAACTGTTTCATTGTATTTAGGAAATACTACCGATTAAAAAATAAAGCCTCGAACCCCTTTCGTTGTTCAAGGCTCTTATCGTGTGGTTGCAAAAATACGTCATAATTCTATTTTCCACCAAGAGAACGCCCCAAATCCTTCATCTATATGGTCATCAGTAAGCGGTTTGACGGTGGACATCTCGCCTCTGTTGGAAGCGCATTATCTCCATCGCGGGGAAAAACTAAGCTTTGCGCGGGAGATTTCGCGGAATTTTCAGCCCTTTTATTACCGTCGAAAATGCAATAAGAATGCTGGCTGACAGAATAAGGCTGTCAGCTGACACAATAAGGAAGCCAGCTGACAGCCTTATTGTATTTTCAAGCGCAATAAGGATATCCACGCACTGCTTGATGGCGTTTTGTGGAGCAACCATAATGGGGAATGGCGTGTGGATATTTGTCATAGAAAAAGAGCGAACCTGCTGTGGGGCGGGTTCGCTCTTTGTCTTGAGAGGTGGGATGCTCTTAGAGAGCCACCTTATAGGAATGGTTGCCCAGTTGGAGGACAACGGTGTTGCCTGCTGCAGCCGGAATGGTGAATGTGCGCTTAGCGGTCTGCACAAACTTGCGACCTTGGAGGTCGTAAACGCTCACGCTTTCAACGTCAGTACCTTTGAGGGTCACCGTGCGGCCTTCGACCGTGAAGAGCGGCGCATTTTCTGTGACTTGCCTGACGCCCGTGGGCTGGTAGCTGCCGTCGATGTCGAACACTACTACAGCACCCTGACGAGCAGGGATAGCAGCGGTGTTGCTGTTTGCGCCAGCGGGCTGCTTTGTGCCGTCGATGTAGCAGTTGGCTTGACCAATGCCGGGATACTTCACAGTTCCAGCTTGTCCCTTCACATTCGTCACCGTGATGCGAGTGGCCTTGCCTGCCTTCCATGCAATGTCGACCGTGTAGTTACCGATGGCTTTGAGGCCCTTGATATGACCAGCCTTCCAAACAGAGGGAAGAGCGGGTAGCACTACGATGGTGTCCGTTGCGCTCTGCATGAGCATCTCTGCAATACCTGCACAAGCACCGAAGTTACCATCGATCTGGAACGGAGCGTGTGCATCGTAGAGATTGTAGTAGATACCGCCAGCGTACTGGTTTGTGCCGAACGACGTAGCGTGGCGCAGAGCGCGGTGGAGTATCACGCGAGCGTGGTCGCCGTCTTGAGCGCGCGCCCAGAGGTTGATGCGCCAGCCCATAGACCATCCTGTTGATTCATCGGAACGGAGTTTCAGAGAGTTGACAGCAGCCTTGAAGTAAGGGCTACCAGGTGTCACCTGATTGAAAGGATAGAGACACATCAGATGGCTCTGGTGGCGGTGGCCATCTTCGCCGCGCGTGTAGGAGCTATATTTCCATTCGCGCAGAAGGTCTTGACCCGTGCTCACGCTGTGGTGAGGAGAACCCCATTTGCCCGTATATTTTTCGATGGCGAGACCTTTGTCGGCCTTCTCCAAGCGGTCTTCCAATTTTGCTTTATCAGCAGCGGAGAGATTAGCATCGCTGCCCAGAATGTCGGCAGCGTCTTTGGTGTTCTGCAAGAGCTCAACCACGAGTTGCTGTGCATGAGCTACGGCGTTTTCCGTAGGACCTTGTTCGGGAGAGTATTCGCTGGGGCATTCGTAAGTGCCATCGGCAGCCAGCTTCATACGCTCAATCCAGAATTGCGAAGCACTCCACATGGTGGGGAAGGCGCTGAGCAAGAAATCGCGGTCGAGCGTGTAGCGATAGTGCTGCCAAAGGTGAGTGGCATACCAAGCGTTGGCGATGACATAATTGTGCATGAAACCACCTACACCGCCGAAGATGTTGTTCTCAGTATAGCAAGTCCAACCCTTCGTTTGGCCGGCATCCTTGGCATACTTCTGCCACTGACTATGATTCATGGCCATGTTGGTGATATAATTGAGGAACGGCAGGTGCATCTCGCTCAGGTTCGTAGGTTCTGCGGGCCAGTAGTTCATCTGCACGTTGATGTTAGAGTGAATATCCGAAGCCCAAGGTGGAGTGTTGGTGTTGTTCCAAATACCCTGCAAGTTGCTGGGCAGATCCACACCGCGTGAAGAAGCAATCTCGAGGTAGCGGCCGTAAGCAAAGTAGAGCTGTTCGAGCATGAGGGAAGAACCCTTCACGCCAGTATTGTCAGCTGAGTAAGCATCCACCAGTTTGTTGGTAGGTATAGCATTCTCCGAACCTTCGAGGGAGAAATCCACACGGTCGAAGTAGTTGCGATAGTCGGCCACATGATCCGTCAAGATGGCTGCCATACCTTTCTGTGCGGCAGCGTCCACGCGCTCTTTCATCGTGCTGGGAAGAGCAGCGGTGTTACTGATATACGTAGTCTTGTAAGCATCGAAATCAGTACCAGCAGCGAGATACACGCAAATCTCATCAGCATTGCGCACCTCCACGCCGTTGGCATCCGTGGTCATCGTACCGCCAACGGGCACCACCTTCATGCGAGCGTTGAACGTCACCGTGGTGAGTTTGCCGCTGAACGTTCCTTCGCCGTCGGCATAGGAGAGGTTGGCTTTTACGCCCGGTTTGAGCGTGAAGCGCAGGGAGAGGCTTCCCGGTTTGTTGCAAGCGTAGCGCACAGCAATAACGCGGTCGGGGAAGCTGGCAAGATAGGTGCGGTCGTAAGTCTTGCTGCCGTCAGCATTGGTGAAGTGTGTTGAACCAATGGCACGGGTCAAGTCGAGCGCACGATAATAGTTTTTCACTTTCTTATCTGAACCGAAATCGAAATCTCCGCTCAAATCTTCGGCAAAGAGGGAGCCGAAGTTCTGGTATGCCCCGTAGGAACTACCGTTGTCCGTGCTCGAACCACTCCAGAGGGTTTTCTCGTTGAATTGTACTTCGTCCTTGTAAGCGCCATTGAAGAGGCTCGCGCCCAACTGGCCATTGCCGATGGGCAAGGAGTATTCCATCCAGTTGTTCGACGTTCCGCCGAGCGTAGCGGGCTGTGTGTACCAAAGCGTGAGTTTGGACAATCCGCTTACAGATGCGGGAGCGATGCCCTCCACCTTGTAGTCAGCGTAGGTCATGTCCTTAGGTAGGATAAATTCCACGGGGTTGTTCACATCGTTAGCCGCCCACAAACCAATCTCATTTCCCAGTTGCGCACCGCCCCATTGGTTGAAAGCGTTATTGCCACTGATACCGTTGGCGTGGATTTCCCAGTTGGGGCTAAATGCTGCCACACCTGTTGTTTCCAGAGAGAAGCCGTTGGCGTCGGGCGTGGTGCGCGTTTTGATGCGTGCGGCATTGCCCGTTCCGTCCACATAGGCGTAGAGTCCAGCCTCGTTGACGAGTTGGAAGTTGCTTTGAGTGCCCACGAGTTTCCATTTCTGCGCTGGTATGGGGTCGGCAGCTGCTATTTGCACGCTCTGGCCTGCACCCTGGTCGGCCAAATAGCCACCGCCTTGGCAGAACTTCACGAAATAGAAAGTAGAGGACGTTTCGGAGCTAAACACAGGCAGTTTGGCCTCAGTAGCCACAAAACGAACGGGATTGTTGTTGTCGCCAGCAGTCCACTCTCCGAGGTTCACGCCAGCCGACGTGCCGCCCCATTGATTCATGCTTTGTGACGATGTCTTGCGCTGTATCTCCCAGCAGTCGGAAGCCGCAGCGTTGGTGCTCTCCACCATCTTCAGCGCAACACCAGTAGCGGAGGTGGTGAAGTTTGAGCTATTGAAATTAACGTAGTTGCCTTTCTTGGAAAGCAACACAAAGTTGTCTTTCGTGCCGATAAAAGCCCATTTCTGTGCATCGACATTTGCTTTTGTCGCAGTTTTGAGTGCGTTGCCGCGCCCTTGGTCTGCCAAGCAGTTGGAACCCGTCTTAAACTGAACGTGGTACCAAACTGGATTGTCGGCCGTAGAGAACGACGGCAAAACCTGCGCTTGCATCGAGCTGACGCCCAGCAAAACAAGCAGCAAGAGTAACAATTTTCTCATAGATTGTTGGTGTTTAGTAATTTGTTAAATGAATTATGGTGGCGAAGATACAAAAATTTCATAAAAAGCAGAAATACAATAAGGAAAAGCCTTTACAAATGTGTCGTTTCTGCCGGATTGTCTTTACTGTGTGTACACTTGTGCGTTTCTGTCTCTTTTCTCCTCACCATCTTTCCTATTTGAATTATAATACTTAATTTCGCAGCAACATAATCATTAAATAACTCATAGCATTATGGCACAAACACCGGAATTCAAGTATGCTCCTATGTTCCAGCTCGGCAAGGACGACACGGAGTACTATCTGCTGACGAAAGAAGGCGTCAGCACCAGCGAGTTCGAAGGTAAGACAATCCTGAAAGTAACACCCGAAGCCCTGACGCGCATGACCAATCAGGCTTTCCGCGACGTGGCTTTCCTGCTCCGCCCCGCCCACAACGCCCAAGTGGCCAAGATTCTGAGCGACCCGGAGGCTTCTGACAACGACAAATACGTGGCACTCACGTTCCTGCGCAATGCAGAAATCGCGGCGAAAGGGCAGCTCCCCATCTGCCAAGATACGGGTACGGCCATCGTTCACGGAGAAAAGGGACAGCGCGTTTGGACTGATTTCGACGATGCTGAAGCCATCGCGCGCGGTGTCTATAAAACTTATACGGAGGAGAATCTCCGCTACTCACAGAATGCACCGCTCTCTATGTTTGAGGAGGTGAACACGCGCTGCAACCTGCCCGCACAAATCGACATCGAAGCTGAGGAAGGCGACGAGTATAAATTCCTCTGCGTGATGAAGGGTGGCGGTTCGGCCAATAAGACGTATCTCTTCCAGGAAACGAAAGCCATTCTCAACGAGCCTACGCTCATTCCGTTCCTCATTGAAAAGATGAAGAGCCTCGGTACGGCTGCCTGCCCGCCTTACCATATCGGTATCGCCATCGGTGGTACGAGT
This sequence comes from uncultured Alloprevotella sp., assembly GCF_963536905.1. Classification (NCBI taxonomy): domain Bacteria; kingdom Pseudomonadati; phylum Bacteroidota; class Bacteroidia; order Bacteroidales; family Prevotellaceae; genus Alloprevotella; species uncultured Alloprevotella sp. Next base: position 68,425 of record NZ_CAUTBW010000002.1, read on the forward strand.
GCGGAGAAGAACTTGATGACCGTGAAACTGGCTTCTACTCACTACTACGATAACCTCCCCACTACGGGCGACGAGACCGGCCGCGCTTTCCGCGACCTCGAACTGGAGAAACAGTTGCTTGAAGAGGCCTATAAGATAGGACTTGGTGCTCAGTTTGGCGGTAAATATTTTGCCCATGATATTCGTGTAGTTCGTTTGCCCCGCCACGGTGCAAGTCTGCCTGTAGGCATCGGTGTGAGTTGCTCGGCCGACCGTAACATTAAGTGTAAGATCAATAAGGACGGTATTTGGATTGAGAAACTCGACGATAATCCTACGCGTTGGATTCCGGAGGAACTCCGCAACGCAGGCGAAGGTGGCGGTGTGAAAATAGACCTTGACCAACCGATGGAAGAAGTGCTCAAGGAACTCACTAAGTACCCCGTGAGCACGCGCTTGAGCATGAGCGGCACCATCATTGTGGCGCGCGACATTGCCCACGCTAAGATCAAAGCCCGCATTGATGCCGGTGAAGGTATCCCTGATTATTTGAAGAACCACCCTGTGCTCTACGCTGGTCCAGCAAAGACGCCGAAGGGTATGGCCTGTGGCTCTATGGGTCCGACAACTGCCAACCGCATGGACCCCTATGTAGACCTCTTCCAGAGTATGGGCGGTTCGATGGTGATGATTGCCAAGGGCAACCGCACGCAAGTGGTGACCGATGCCTGCAAGAAGCACGGCGGTTTCTACCTCGGTTCTATTGGTGGTCCAGCAGCTATCCTCTCCTATAACAATATAAAGAGCATCGAGTGTGTGGAATATCCCGAACTCGGTATGGAAGCTGTGTGGAAGATTCGCGTGGAAGATTTCCCCGCCTTTATCCTCGTCGACGATAAGGGCAACGATTTCTTCAAACAAATCAAACCCACTTGCGGCAGCTGCAAGTAATCTTTATCAACTCCATAATTTTAGCCCCGAACATTCGCTGAATGCTCGGGGCTTTCTATTGAATAGCTGGTATTTTGAAGAATCGGACGAGTCGGAGAAGTCGGACGAGTCGGACGGATCAGACTTGTCAGACAGGTCGGATTAGTCAGACTGGTCGGAGAAGCAGGCAGCTTTTTTTATTCTCCTTTGTTGTGGATTTTGCTGACACGTTCGCGGTGGGCTTTGGCCCGTTCGGCCGCAGCTTGGGCGGCAGGACTGTTGGCCATGTCGGCAGGCGCGATGCGATAGGTATCGGCCAAACGGAGGAGGTCCTTCACCACTTCGCCGCCCGCGATGAGACCCGCAGCAGCAGGTACGAAAGCGTTGCTGGCGGGAACGGAACGCCGCCCCGCGGGAGTGGGCATCTCCGCATTTGTCGAGAGGTTGGGGGAGGAGGCGGCAGAAGCCTGAGCAGCGGCGGAAACGCTTTGGACTGCTTCGGCAGGCATCTCCTCGGTGAGCGGACGGAGCGGCTGCTCCTCGCTATACACCACTTTGAGATGAGGTATGCGCAGAGTGCGAAGTTTCTTGCGTATAACTTTCGCCAGAGGGTCCATTGTTGTCTTGGTAATATCCGCCACGCGAAAGGCCGTTGCATCCATTTTGTTGGCAGCTCCCATGCTTGAAATGATAGGCACGTGGAGCTGGTGGCAACGCTTGATGAGTTCGATTTTTGCCGTGACCGTGTCGATGCAATCCACCACATAGTCGTACTGGCTCAAATCGTAGTCGTCGGCATTTGAGGGAAGATAAAAAGTGGGATATTTATGGACAATGCAATGCGGGTTGATGTCGTGGATACGCGCCTCGGCCGCATCCACTTTATATTGCCCCACAGTGGAATGAAGAGCCACAATTTGTCGGTTCAGATTGGAGAGACACACGCGATCGTTGTCGAAAAGAGCGAGTTCGCCCACGCCGCTGCGGGCGAGTACTTCCACAACGTAGCCGCCTACGCCACCTACGCCGAAAACCGCCACGCTGCTACCTTCGAGCGTATCGATGGCCGGACGACCTAAGAGGAGTTGGGTTCGAGAATGTTGTTCTTGCATAATGGGTGGGAAAAGGCCGAGCCGCGGCAGCACGGAAACGAGAGAAGGTGCTGCAAACTGGATCGGCTCTTAGGGATATGATAGAATGAATCAGAGTGGACGGCCGTCGCTGTCGTACTGATTGAAAAGAAAATCGTTGTAGGGATATTTTTGAACGTGGAGCTGACGCACACGATTATAGAGCAAGTCGCGGAGTTCGTCGATGTTGAGGCGTTCTCGAGCGGAGATGAAAATACAATTCTCGCCCATCTTATTCATCCAAGTTTGTTGAAGTTCCACAAGGCTCACGTTCTCGCTACCTGCCGGCGTGAGATCGTCAGCCTCCTTCTCCGTCCAGGTGTAAGCGTCCACTTTGTTGAACACGATAATGACAGGTTTCTCCGCACAACCCAGGTCGGCCAGCGTGCGGTTGACCACTTCGATTTGTTCCTCGAAATCGGGGTGCGAAATATCGACAACGTGGAGCAGGAGGTCGGCCTCGCGCACCTCATCAAGGGTGGATTTGAATGAATCAACGAGGTCGGTGGGAATCTTGCGGATGAAGCCTACGGTGTCGGAGAGGAGGAACGGCAGATTGTCGATAACCACCTTTCGGACCGTCGTATCGAGCGTGGCGAAAAGTTTGTTTTCGGCGAACACCTCCGTCTTAGCCATGAGGTTGAGGAGCGTGGATTTTCCCACGTTCGTATAACCCACGAGAGCCACGCGAATCATGCGGCCGCGGTTGGAACGCTGCGTGCGCTTTTGTTTGTCGATTTCCGCCAAGCGACTTTTGAGCAGTGCCATACGGTTGAGGATGATTCGGCGGTCCATCTCGAGCTGTGTCTCACCCGGACCGCGAAGTCCTACCGAACCTTTTCCACCGCCCGAGCCAGAGCCGCCACCCTGACGTTCGAGGTGGGTCCACATGCGTTGCAAGCGCGGCAGCATATATTTGTATTGAGCCAGCTCCACTTGCGTCTTGGCGTTGGCCGTCTGGGCGCGCATGGCGAAGATGTCGAGGATGAGTTGTGTGCGGTCGATGACGCGCACTTTCAGCTCGTTTTCAATGTTGCGGATCTGCTTCGCGCTGAGTTCATCGTCGAAGACCACCATATCTACATCCCGCTCCGCTTCGAGTTCGGACTCGATCCAGCGGCGCATCTCTTCGAGCTTTCCTTTGCCCACATAAGTGACGGAATTGGGCCCATCGAGCTTCTGCGTGAAGCGTTTGACGCATTCCGCGCCAGCCGTTTCGGCCAGAAAAGCCAGCTCGTCGAGGTATTCGTTAGCTTGGCGTTCGTCCTGCGTTTTAGTGATGAGCGCAACGAGCACCGCCTTTTCCACGCGGTTCTCTATTTTTTCTATTTCGAACATAATGATTGGTTTGACTGCAAAAATACGATATTGTGATAAAAACGCCAAATAAGCCTATCGGCAGAGCGGGCGGATTTTTGGGCAATGCCTTTGGGCTTTCCCTTCTGCCCCTTCCTTTGTTTCCCTTCTCCCTACTGGATCATGATTTCGCAGAGCCGTTGCTGAATGGGGCGGGCATCGAGGATGGACATCTGACTGTTGAGAATGGCGAAAGCCAAGAGATGGCCGTTGCGACCGCGGCAAAAGCCCGACAGTGTGGAGATACCGTAAGGGCGAGTGAGTGTGCCGGTTTTGGCCTGAATCTTACCGCGCGCCGTGCTGCGTTCCATCATGTGGCGGAAAGAGCCGCTGGTGCCCGAGATAGGAAGGTGGGCGCGCATCATGCGGAAGATGTCGGGATGGTGGTAGGCGTAGCGCAGGGTCTTAACGAGGAGCTCGGCTGTGACGCGGTTTTCGGAGCAGAGGCCGCAAGCGTCGTGGATGGTATTTGTTCCAGTGCTGTCGAGCTGCTCACGCACGAAGCGGTGGATATAGTCCACGCCGCGCTGGCGTAGGTCGTGGCGGTCGGGATTTGCGGATGCACTGGGCGCCGACTCTAAGCCGATGGTGTAGAGAATGCCGTTGCTCTGCGTGTTACTACTGTTGTGCCATGCCCGCCCGAGGACGAGCCCCATTTGGCGGCTGAAGCGGAAGATTCGGCGCGCTCCATGGGGCACTGTGCCTATGCCCACTCGTGCGGCGTCCACTTTGATGCCGGCGCGCTGCAGTGCGTTGCGGAGGGCGCGCAAGATGGTGGGGCGCGGTTGGTAGAAGAGTCCGTACTGAGGGAGCACTACATCGCCAGGGCCCCAATGTTGCTCAGGCGTGGGTACTTCATCGTGGACGGGCGCGAAGAAGACATTGCCCTCCACCTCCTGGATGCCGCGACGCTTCAGGGCGTTGGTGAACATAGCGAGGTCGGGAGCGTAGAGTTGCGGGTCGAGACTGCCTTGTAGCACTACATCGCCTTGCAATACGCCGTTGAGGATGCGTCCTTTCGTGTAGAGCGTGGTGCGGTAGAAGTATTTGTCTGTGAGCAGGTGCATAGCCGCCACGCCACTGATGAGTTTCATGCACGAAGCCGGTGGCATCGGGGTTTGTTCGCGATAGCCAAAAACGGGCTTATCGGCCGTGAGGTCGTAGACATAAAGCCCCAAATGGTCGGCTTGCTGTTTTTGTTCGACATAGTCCGCCAGCTGCTGGCGGAGCGCATCGTCCACCACGGTATCGGCAGGACTTTGCTGATTAGAATGATTGTGCTGATTTTTGCCACTGCTGCAACTGGCGAGCAGCAGCAGAAGGGCGGGGAGATATAGAAAAAGTCTGTGAAACATTTTTTGTGCGTTAAGTCTTACGCAAAAATACACCAAAAAAACGGTAGCTTTGAGGAATTAAAGATTTTTAGATACGGAGCACATGGATTCCTACAGAAGCGTATGTCTCCAACTATTTTGACACAGGAAAAAGTGTTACCTCATACTCTTTTGTCAGTTTTTTCTCTCTTTCAGTTCCTTCCTAATATGTACCATTTCTTAGAAAAAAAAGAGGAGGCCACATTTCGCAATGTAGCGCTCCTCCGAAACAATTAAATGTTGATTGACTTTTGTAGATATTAGTCTATATATTTGGGCGAAGGCCCATACTTGTTGCTGTATGTACTCGAATCGCTGGCGCAGAACACCAAGATGGTGATGCTGAGAGCTAAGCAGATCAGAGCGCAAAGAGAGAGAATCACTACTGCCCAGATATAGCCATTCCATACGGCTAAAGGGAGAGTAGGTATCATTGGAATTGCCGAGAAGAAAAGCCCGACAGTCCAACCACCGCTCCGTCCCGTGTCATGTAGGCGGCGCACCGCGACGGCGAAGGACGGAATGAGTGTTGCCAAAGAATAGAGATAAACAAGGAATTTTACCCAAACAAGTCCCGTGATACCAGAGATCGTGAAAAATGCAAACTGCAAACCCATGGTCACAACCATGTTGAATAGTGCGAACCACCAGAATTCCGACCGGCGCGAGCGTCCACTGAAGACGGCGTAGTCGCGGAATGCCTTTTTTATTGCTTTCGGAGCCGAAAGCATCGGTGTTGTTTGCATGATTTAAGTAGTTGTATAGATGTTAACTTTAGTTGGGATAGGCAAATATATATACTATATTTTATTATGCCAAGTAAAGTTAACAAAATCTGCAATAAAATCGTAAAAAACTTTATCCTTCTCCTTTCCGTTCCATCTTTCTTCTCTTTTGCACCCTATATATTTACATTAGAGCTGTATGTGTGTAGCGTGGAGAGGACACAGAATGCTGCATGGGATATTGTCGCTTTTTCCTCCACGAGCGAAACTGTTCTCTTTTTGTTGTCACGTTGTCACAGAGGTGCTGATGGGTTGATAAACAGGAGTTTAGACGTGTGGCAACGATTTGTGTTTTGATTTTGTTGTCACGCTGTTGTCACCCGCGCAACATGCATGTTTCCAGTTTGTTATAATAGAAGTGTGACAACGTGACAACGTGACGGCACGAAAACAAAGCAGAGGAGGAGAATGAATCCTCTTCGCTTCAGCATTCCTTATCATCAGCTTCGCTACAATAAGGGTGTCGGCTGACAGAATAAGGCTATCAGCTGACAGCCTTATTCTGTTCTCAAACGCAATAAGGCTATGGACGATGCAATAAAAGATATGTTTTTTTCGCCTTTTTCTGCTGAAGACAATCAAAATTGCAAAAAAAGGAAGATTACACAGATTTTTCCGTATATTTGCAGTGCGAGGGTGCGGTTAACCTTCAGTTGTGAATTGCTTTCAGAATCGTATCTTTGTGTGCATTATTGTTTAGCGCTTTAGAAAAGAGAGAATTTTATTCGTAACTTTTTGTGTTTTGAAAAGTTATTGCTACTTTTGCCCTAAAGCAATGTATCAAGTTATCCTTCGTCCGCGTTTATCGCGAGACACACGAGGAAGGCGACGGATCATTGCTTTTCTTTTTTTATATCCTCGTAGGGATGTACATGAAGTTTCCGTTGCACTTATGACTTTTTGTGTTTTGAAAAGTTATTGCTCTCTTTGCAGAGAGAACGATGCGGATTTTTACATGTCGGTGTTTTATTCTTCCTCCCTTGCTTCCTCTTCTTCTCTTCTTCCTGTCTGCTGCTGGCGTATGAGTTTGCACGCTGCATCATACATAAGTGAGTAGTGCTATGTAATATACAAAGACAAGGCTATGATTTCTTTTCTGGAGAGGCGAGGCAAACGAATGAAATAATAAGGACTGAATTAGAAAAAATAAAAAGGTGACCGAAGCCACCTTTGAAAGTGTGAAAGGAAAGCTTGAAGTTATCGCGCCGAATCTTCGACATTCACACGCTGCAAAGATAACAATATTTTGCAACATAACAAGTTACGAACAAAATACTCTCATTTCTAAAGAAAAGTAATCCCATGATGGACCGAATGCCGAACGCTTCTTCTGAGGGCTTATATCGATCACCTTGAAAATGAATACCAGATGCAGTTGTTTAGAATGGGGCATAGTGCTATTCATCATGGATGAGTCTCATCTATCACAAAGAATAAAAAAAGCCGGGTGCTCCCGAAAAGCCCCCGACACCTTCCTTAGATGTAAGAACCGAATTATTGATTCTTACCGATGCAAATATACAATTTATTTTGAAAAATAAATGGGCGCAAAAGATTTCGTAAGACTCATAGAGTAGGAGCAAAGGAGGCTGAGAGAAAACTCATGCGGCATCAACTTTTTGGCATTATCGGGCGTATGGAGAAAGACCATAATCAGGACAACTTTAGCACAGACCGATCCCGAAACCACCTAAAAGATGCTTGTAGTGATTTGATTCGGGGATGAACCTCAAAAGAGTTCATTTTACAATTGAAATATTCAATTTCTTATCAATAGACACTCGTTAATTCAATTTTCTTTGCGAGTGATTTAACGCCTTCAATAATCCGTGTTTTTCGCTTTTGGCTCGGTTTCCTTGCGCCAGTGGCATATTGTCGCATAACTGCCGGACTAATACCTATCTCCCGTGATATGCCAGCAACGTTGATAAAGTCGTAGTAATTGAAAAAGGCGCCAATATCAAAGGTGTATTCAATATCTATGGAAGGAACACCAACCCCATCATCTTTCAAGTCCGTTTTGATGTCTTCCCAACCTCGGAGCATATCGGCAATGGCCGCCTTTGCAGTATTCCCTTGTCCTAATACTCCTACATTAATACTACCAACTTTCATGTAACAAGAGAAATTCCTGTCTCCAGTCTCTCGTTCTACTTTTGCAACTACCTTACACATACCTTCTATTGTTTATATATTAAAAGTCCAATTGTACATGTACACATTCTGTAAGGAGATACCGCCATCCATGAAGGATGGCGGCACTCTTTTACTCATTCAAAAGGTCTTCAAGAATTGATTTTGCAGTCTTTTCTTTGATTTTCTTACTTCCATGCCTCGGTACGCTTGTTCTCGCCCCTGTTTTTGGGTTTATCCAATGTCATGCGAAGCACCATGTCGCTTCAAAAGGCAGCCAGCCCTTCTTAACACGCGAATTAACTCTGAATGTTTCATGATGTAAATGAACTCTTGTCTTAATGACAATGTAAAGATGACAAAAAAGTAATCAATTACCAAAACATTTTGCGTTTTTTACTACTAACCCCAATTCGGTTTATTGGTCTTTCCGAAAATATACACGGACTTTCTTACTTTTCCACCTGCAAGAACTTTATCTGCAAATCCTTGTAGGTCTTTTGTGTATCTCCGTTTGCTATCATTTAATCTATATATCAATATATCTTCACCCATTATTTAGTTAAAAGCGTTTCTATCTTTTCAGAGAATACTTCACCTTTGAGAAACTTCTCATCGGGGTTAAACCCGAACTTCTCACAGAACTCTGCCTTTGCGTCCCAATTGTCGAATGATAGCATAAGGTAAGCGTCCATGTTGGCGGCCGCCTTTGTAGCAGCTTGTTTCACTTCTTCTTTTACTTGCTTCATGTGAGCAACTTTCTCCGCTCTCTCGGCTTGCTTTTGTGCTACTTCTACTTGACGTTCCTCCCTGACGGGTTCCATGAGTGTTTCGAGTTCATCAGCGATAGTATTTTCTTTTTCTGTCTGAAAATTGAAGTCTACGCCGATGATGTCAAGGTCTTGCTCGGTAAGACCTGCATCTTTATTGTCGATATTTCTGATTCTTGCATAACCGCCTTATCAGTGAGCGTTACCCACCCTGTACCACCGCAATAGGGGCATTTCTTATCCTGCCCCATGCATTCGCACTTATCTTGGACGAACTTAACAACCTTTGATTTTGTCTTCTTGCCACCAAAAGCACCTTTGATATATACACCACGAAGTAAAGCTACTATCTTTGTCCGACCATGCGCTAAGACGTTAGTTATACACTCTCCACGCCTTTTGTTTTCTTCATCAGTCCAATTCTCATAGTTGCCGTTTTTCATGCAAGTAAACACCTCTCTACGAAGGTTCAGCTCGTTTGCTATCTCCTCATCCGTATATCCATTCATTGCAAGAGCTTCTATGCGCTTGTAGAAATCTTCACTATCGTAGTCGTGTTTTGGCTTTGCCATATCTTTTAACGTTTATAATTTGCGTTTATCGAATTTTTTCGTTTATCTTTGTAGTGTAAAGGTTGGTAGATAGAGCCTGTATGTATGGTAAGTAGGCATAGGATATTCCTATGAGCAGCAGTTCGATTCTGCCGTCTACCAAACTTTTATACTTTTGAGTATTTTTTTAACTTAAATTCGTTTGCATCATTAACTTTCGTTGCGGTAATATAGTTTACCTTTTTCACTTTATTGCGATTTATTTTAATATCATAGTTTGGATGAATAATGAATTTAGACTTGTAGTCCGTATAAACAAAGGCCTTGCCGTCAAAATATAAATCCATCCTTGATCGGCTTTTGGGGAAACTTGCCAAGTCCATTAAAGATACAGCCATATTATCTCGTTGTTTACTTCCTCTAAAAGTATGAGCTATGGAATGGGAACTCATATATACAGATTTGCTTGCCAACGTTATACCATGTGTTTTTGCATATTCTGCCATTCGAGATTCTACTCGCCCCATAGCGAACGGTTTTATTTTGGAAAATCCCTTCATCTTGATGTCTGTCACTATATCACGGATTTTCCGTGCCGCAGAACTCGTCCCATATATGTCAATACCCTCACCATTCATTCAGTCAAAAGTGCGTCTATCTTTTCTTCAAACACTTCTCCTTTGAGAAATTTCTCTTCGGGATTAAATCCGAACTTCTCACAGAAATCTGCCTTTGCATCCCAATTATCGAATGATAGCATAAGATAAGCATCCATATTTGCAGCCGCCTTTGTAGTGGCTTGTTTCACTTCTTCTTTTACTTGCTTCATGTGAGCAACCTTCTCCGCTCTTTCTGCTTGCTTTTGTGCTACTTCTGCTTGTCTTTCTTCTCTGATGGGTTCCATGAGTGTTTCGAGTTCATCAGCGATGGTGTTTTCTTCTTCTGTCTGGAAGTGGAAATTCACACCGATAATATCGAGGTCTTGCTCGGTCAGTCCTGCATCTTTATTGTCAATATTTCTGATTCTTGCACCACTGCTTTATCAGTGAGCGTTATCCACCCTGTGCCGCCGCAATAGGGGCATTTCTTATCCTGCCCCATACACTCGCACTTGTCTTGGACGAACTTAACAACCTTTGATTTTGTCTTCTTTCCACCAAAAGCACCTTTGATATATGCACCACGAAGTAAAGCTACTATCTTTGTCCGACCATGCGCTAAGACCCTATAAACTTCGCTTCCACGACGTTTGTTTTCTTCATCATTCCATCCTTGGTAGTTTCCGTTCTTCATAGCCCCAAACACGTCAGCGGACAAGTTGAGTTCGTTTGCTATCTCCTCATCCGTGTATCCGTTCATTGCAAGTCCTTCTATTCGCTTGTAGAAATATTCATTATCGTAGTCGTGTTTTGGTTTTGCCATAACGTTCAACGATTATAATTTACTTTTATCGAATATTCTCTTTACATTCGCAAAGTAAAGTTCAGCATGGTAGAGACGTGATAGCTTGGAACGGAGGAGGCTTAGCCTTATGAGGGTGTCGATAGCCCCGCCATGCTGAGTTTTATATTCTGTCAAACCTGCTCCCTTCAAACCTCTTATTCTTGTTCAATTTTTGTGTCGTGATGAAGTTTAGGACCTTTGTTTTCCCATTCCTGAGTTTCATCTCATAGTTGAGAAGAATGATAAACTTAAACTTATTCCTTACATACACAAAATTCCTTCTCCTTTGATCGGCCTTGTTGTCAAAGTAACTTAGCTTAAACTTTATTGTAAACGTCTTAATAGGTATTGTGGTGTATAATTTTTATAACACGACCTTTCAATTAATATGGAATTTGAGAAAGGAGAAGTTGAGAATGTGAAGTAGTTAACGCTATTTCTAAAACGTTGTGTAAAAAATGCTAATAAAGAGAAAAAGGGAGAATTGTGCTCATTAATACCGATAATGAAAAGCTCCATTAAATCGAATAGGGGAATATCTTTGTCGCGAGATGCGCCCCTTTTCCTGGCTCTGTAGTGTCTGTTCAACCTCCGTTTCAATGCATGCACCCCGGGCGGAGTGCGACAACGACTTTCGTACTTGAATTGTGTAAGTACCTTACGTTTCAATGCACGCACCCCGGGCGGGGTGAGACTTCCCCGAATTTGCATCTGCAATAACCAGTTATATGTTTCAATCCACGCACCCCGGGCGGGGTGCGACCAAGAAAGGTGAAGCAGGAGCGGTAATTGAGGGTGTTTCAATCCACGCACCCCGGGCGGAGTGCGACTTCACCGCGACCTTTCTTCAATGTTGCACTTCTTGTTTCAATCCACGCACCTCGGGTGGGGTGCGACATTTATCTCCAGCTGGTAAAGTTGGCCGTGTCTTGTTTCAATCCACGCACCCCGGGCGGGGTGCGACTTCAATGCTTTGTGTCAGTCGTTCAGCTTCTTTCAGTTTCAATCCACGCACCCCGGGCGGGGTGCGACTTCTCTAAACAAATAAATTCTTGCTCCATCAGTGTGTTTCAATCCACGCACCCCGGGCGGGGTGCGACCATAAAACGCTAGACTTGCGCTGCTCGTCGTCTTTGTTTCAATCCACGCACCCCGGGCGGGGTGCGACCGGAGATACAGACGCATCCAGATGCCCGAAAAGGTGTTTCAATCCACGCACCCCGGGCGGGGTGCGACCTTGGAGAGGTTTCTCGTTGGCGTGACCAATTGGTTTCAATCCACGCACCCCGGGCGGGGTGCGACTCGGCTTTACGCAAATTCCCAGAAGTAACGTGTTGGTTTCAATCCACGCACCCCGGGCGGGGTGCGACTTCTGAAAGGCCGTTGCACCGCGCTCCACGCCCAGTTTCAATCCACGCACCCCGGGCGGGGTGCGACGAGGATAATCGGCAGGGATGATATTACGCCTAAGTTTCAATCCACGCACCCCGGGCGGGGTGCGACCGGGTCTACACCATGAGAGTTATAGGTAGTTTCAGTTTCAATCCACGCACCCCGGGCGGGGTGCGACTGAGACTCAGATATAATATTTTGCAAATATTGCTGTTTCAATCCACGCACCCCGGGCGGGGTGCGACCCTGTCAGACCGACAACACGGGACAAGTGGGGGCGTTTCAATCCACGCACCCCGGGCGGGGTGCGACATAAGTTAGCTGGCTTTGATGTGATAGGGTGCAATGTTTCAATCCACGCACCCCGGGCGGGGTGCGACAGATTTAAACAATTCTGTAGATTGTTCTTTGCCAGTTTCAATCCACGCACCCCGGGCGGGGTGCGACAGATTAACGAAGTAGTTGCTACGTCTGATTCAGGTTTCAATCCACGCACCCCGGGCGGGGTGCGACAAGGCTGATTATAATTCTATCCTTGATAATATGTTTCAATCCACGCACCCCGGGCGGGGTGCGACCGGAGCAGTTAAAAGCGCTTTACGAGACAAGTCGGTTTCAATCCACGCACCCCGGGCGGGGTGCGACTGTATAAAAAGGAAAGGGCTGAAAGTCAGGGTAATATGTGGTACGTTTTGCGAACGTATTGGTGTAGATTTCCTTTGAATAAACTTTCTGACTTTTCCTTTAAGTTAAATAGTTGATAATCTGAGACTGCGAAACTGCGATGATTTATGTGGAGCATAAGGTTCGCATTTTAGATCATCAAGAGACTTTCTACGTTATAAGACGTAATTTTACCTATAATTATTGTGCTTTGTTGTGAATTATTTTTTAGATGATAGATTCGGATGCTATCAGATTCCTTGTCTATTATACTTTCGAGTTTATATTTGAGAAGTACGAATTGGGATTCATCAACGTCACATTCAAAAACAGAGTTTTGAACGCGTTGTCCAAAGTCTTTACAAGCTTTTGCTACAAGGCGGAGTCTTTTCTGTCCTTCTTTTGTGATTGTTTCAACATCGTAGGTTATGAGAAGTTTCATGGTGTTAGGGAATTAAGAAAACGGGGTAGTTATCAATGTCGTGGCGTATGTATCGTGCAAGGAGCATAGCTTGTGCATGGGGAATTAAACCGATTTCTATTTTCTCATTCAGATAAGGATGTATGACGGTTTCTCGTTTTCGACTTTGCCATGCTGTAAGAAACACTTTGCGTCCTTTGTCGGTAAGTAGGATACCATTCTCACCTTGTTGAAGGAAGTCGGCCCGAGTGATTTGTTTGCGATTGATGAGAGATAGGACGAAGCGATCACCAAGATAGGCTCTGAGTTCTTCCATTAAGTCTAATGCTAAGGCTGCTCGTCCAGGGCGTAGCGCATGGAAGAAACCGACGTAAGGGTCAAGACCTACGCTTTCTAAAGCTGCTTTTATGTCGTTGGCGATAAGAGTGTATGCAAAAGAAAGTAAGGTGTTAACTGGATCTTTTGGAGGGCGTCTATTTCGGCCGTTAAAAGGGAAATCTGTATTTTGTTGTGTGATTAGATTGGGGAAGATGGAGAAGTATTCGTTTGCTGCAATGCCTTCTATGCCTCTTAGTGTGTCTTTGTTATCAGCTTGTAGAGCTTCATTTTTCCTGAAGTTGAGAGTCTTTGAAATTTGTTCTATCTCTGGAAATGAGCCATAGTCACGTATGCAGCGTTGCACAATGTTGCGATAGTTTCGTATTTTGGCAGCGATGAGTAATCGGGAGATTTGTAGCGACCATTCTTCGTCGTCTGCATTTTGATATTGTGCTTTTCGGAGCAGGACATTCCCCCGTGTAGGGCCTTGAAAATGTCCGATAAAGCGACCTACGGGGGAAAGAAATGTGAGTGAGACTCCTTTTTCTGCACAGAGATTCATGAGTCCAGGACTAGCTCCCATATAGCCGAAAGTAACGATGCTCTCTATATTGATAATGGGAATTCTGAAAACTTCTTCTTGCTTGACAGATACTACCACATTCTCGCTATCTTTGCTGAGGTAGGCCTCTGGCGTAGTGATATAGAGTGTGTTAAGGAGTTTTCTCATAGAGATATTTATTGAGATAGGTTGCAACTTTTGTAGCTTTAGCAGAGCTTGGCATACAATTATTTTTGAGCGAGCAATTATGGCAATGGTGTTGAAGATTGATAGCGGGGAGTAGTTCCTTATTGAATATGTGATGCATCTTTTCTGCTATCTCTCTTACGATGGTTCGTAAATGCTCTGTTATTTCTATTTCCTGCCGATGTTTGATAGCTCCATAGAAGAAGTACGCTTTATGTAGCTGAATCTGGTACATTTCTTCCAGACACATAACTTGTGCTGTTAGTTGTACCTCATCTGTTTCGTCCCTTTTAGGTTTACCGTGTTTATATTCGATAGGATACGGCGTCCACAGTCCAGGATATTTGGGATGTTGTATGCTGTTAGTTTCATTGGATGTAGGATGAAGTTCGATTACATCTGCTATTCCGTATAGTCCCAGTTCTTTGGAGGCGATATGAACAGAGCGTAAGCAAATGTTATCTCCGCATTTCTGCCGATAGAACGGATCGTCCACATTTCGGTGCATCAGGCTACCTTCTGTTGTCAGACGATTGTCCTCCCATTGTTGTTCTAAATGGATTAAAGCCCATTGTCGGGGACAGAACTTGAAGTGCTGTATCCCCGACAACATGAGCATATCGTCTTCTGCATACATATATTTAGATGACTTCTTCAACGCTAACTCCTGCAGGGAGTTGAGTCTTATCTATCGTTACTTGGTAGTCAGAGAAGGAGCGGGGAACATTGTCCGTGGTTCTTTCCACTTTGACCAAATCGAAGAGTTTGTTAGCAGGAGCATTACCTAAAACAGAATCGTGGCGGAAGAGAATGAGTTTCTGCGCGCTCATCAAACCACGTGCGGCAGAGCGGTCGCAATCGAACATTCCTTTGAGCGCGTCAATAAAGAGTGTGAAGTCTTCTTCCGAGAAGCCTGTTTGTTTTGCCAAACTGGCCGATACGAAACCATGACAAACATAGAGACCATAGGGGATTGTAGCTTTGCGACCCATGGTGCGGTTATCGCCATTTTGCTTTTCAGCTTCTTTCTCTGTAGCAACAGCCATTCTCGTAATGGAGTGTTCTGCTGGAACAATGGGGTCTACGGAACGTGCAAAAGTGAATTGAATAGGGCCACGAACTTGTCCGGCATTTTTTCCTGTAGACATTACGGCTCCAAAAGTGCGAATGTCGTAGTATTTGCTGCACATCACATCCCGCGCGGCAGCTGTTTTGCTTTTCGCATCAGCTGCTTTAACTGTTTCATCTTCGTGGGAAGCATCAATCAGTGTGTTGAGAACTGCTTTCTCTTTAATGAAAATATCATATCCTTGCGTGCAGTTCTTTGATAGTTGAACATAGTTGCGCACCTTTCGTTTCAGACAAACGTCTGTGACAATTCCGCAACTTGTTTCGGCATCTACTCGAGGTAAGTTGCCTGCATCAGGGTCACCATTAGGGTTGCCGTCTTGTACATCAAAGATGTAAACGAAATCAATTCTGTTTTTTAATTCTGACATAGTTGTATAGTTGTTTTAGGTTTATTCTTCAGTTTGTTTTGTTTCTGTTAAGAAGAAGGACTGCATTTGCTGGTAGTAGCCCACAAAGAAGCGTCCTTGGTCTTGTAAGTCGAGATGGGAAGGGAAGCCATCAGCGTTTATCTTAGAGATGATTTCTTGCTTGAGTTTGTCATAGAAAATACGACTCCCTTCATTGTTTAAGTTGTTTGCATGAATAGCCGATAGGTTAAGAATGGTTGCAAAAACCGTTGCGGGGGTGGAGCTTGCAGCATTCATGTAGCGCTCTCGGATGGAGTGGATATGGTTTGCATCATTTTGTAGTTTGTCAATGACTGCAAACAAGCGGCCGCATAAGTAGCCTTGGTTGGTGTTTTCTTTGTCTAACATAATTTGTATAGGTTTTTGATTTGTGTTTTTTCTGTTTAAGTATGCCTTGAGGATTGCAGCTCGTGTGATGCTTACAGACTGTTCTGCCCGAATTCTGCGAAGACAGCTATGGTAAAGAGTATCAGGATAGGGGAGGCCTTGGAAGATACTTTTGATTACTGCGTCTGGGAGGTTAGGAGTTGCTTCAGACGATTTGCCTCCCAAGGTTACTGTAGCCAGTATAGATTTTAATCCCATGTATGGCTTTTTCTCTTTTCGTGTATCAACGATGTCCATGTCTTCAAAATGTCGAAGAATGGTATGAGCGAATTCTTTTAGCGGAAGTTCTGCCCAATAAACGATCGCTATGCGTGCAGCATTAGGAGCCAGTCCAGCAATATAAAAACGGTCGTTCAAATCGGTCTTAATACTTCCTGAATAGATTCCTTCGAATACTTTTCGAATTTGGTAAATGCGTGCATTGGGATCTTCTTCCTCTGAATCATTAAAACCAAACATTGCAAAAATGCTGCTTTCTGTTTCTTGATTACCATTGCTATTTGAGGAACCCCAAAACAGGTAAGTGCGATTACCAACAAGGAATTTATTGCGAGAATTAGCTGATAGTATGTGGTTTAATGCTGTAGTATAAGCAAATTCAGCCTTTTGAGAAATTGGAGCATTGAATCCTTTTTGTTTCCCGTAAGAGTCATAGCCGGAGTTTACTTGAAAGGCAACTAATTTAGCCGTAGCTTGACTACCTGCAATCATAGTTGCAGTTGTTACATCTACAGCCTTTCCGTGATTTCCTGTAATTAGGCATAGCTGTTCTTTTTCATTTCCCTCCTTTTCTTCATCAGCGTTTATCACGTCTTTTTGAGCAGCCACAATAGTTGTTTCTCCTTCTAACAAAAAAGAAAAGGTTGAATATTTCTTGTTGAGATTTTTCTCTATTTCAGGCCATAATGGATCAGCTTGCACTTTCAATAGATTTTCTGCAGGATTCTTTTGATAGAACTTCCATATTGCAGAAACTGCGCTATTATTAGGAAGCTTTGTGTAGAGTTCTTCTACTTTAGCTTTGAAGACACTTATATATTTTGCATTTGAGTCGATATCTCCCTCTGTTGAATATCCGAGGATATAGGAGCAATTGTCATATAAAAGGTTGGCAATTGGGGCACTACTTCTTCCAACATGTTTTTTTACCAAAAAACTCGATGCGTTCTTTTTATCAATGCGTCTGTCTTCAAAGCGTAGAAAATTGCCATCCTTGTCGATAACAAGAATAAAGCCTATTTCTTTTAGTTCGCAGCCGAAAGCAGGTAGTTCTTCCGATTTTCGTTGGTAATAGTCGTATAAAGCTTTTAGAATCATTTTAGTACCTCCTCACTATCTTTTAGTGGAACATTTATTACGCCATTTTCCATGCGAGCACGATAAAACATAGCATCGGGATGTTCTAGGTTGTTTTCGAAATCCATATCATAGAGCATCAGTCCTAAGTCTCTCGTTTCATCAATAGGAGTTGTAAGTTGTTCCGACTCAGGACGAACAAGGCGGAAAGAAGCTACACACTCTCGAGTGCCGAGATAGGGTTGATTAAAGCATTGTCCCTTACTTGCACGTCTTTCAAACATAGCATTGTATTTCCCAGGGTTCTCATCTTTGTGGAGAAGTTCTGCTTCTTCTCTATCTATTTCGGGATTGCGTGTGTCAAGATATTTTCTATTCTGCTTGGGAATAAAAACTAATTTAGCATAGAGTCGGTATCGAACATCTCTCAGCATCAGCGAGTTTTTTTGTTGTCTCTTCTCTTCAATGAAGATAGGGGAAGCATTCTTCTTTGCAGAAGCGACAGCCCCCACTTCGTTGCGTCGAATGTTGATCCATTTGATAGGGTTGAGCACTTCTATTCGAGTGATTTGCCAACGGATGGCAGGCTTCCAAAAGATAGCTTCGAAAATGGCTCTGGCAGCAGAGGGCGTAATTACATCGTAGCTCACGCGCTCTACTTTCAGTTCTGGGCGCGTGAAGCAGGCAAGTGGTCCCCATACTTCCAGACAAAATTCTTTGTCGTGATATTCCATATTGTTTATTTTATTAGTATTTCTTCAATCCAGTGGTTTGTGGTGATAAGGCCTACTTTTTCGTCATAGAACAGTTTATCTCTAACAACAAAAATGTTTTGGAAAAGTTCTTCTATAGCTCCAGCTTCTTTCAGTTTATTGAAATCTTGTTGGCGAACGCTGACGGTGTATTGTGCCAGTTGTTTCATGAGTGAATAGCTTGGCGTGAACCTCTCAGCATCGTCAATAAGGCTGAGACTATCTTTCCAATTTATGATGATAGGAATTGTATTGTCCTCAATAAGCTGGAATGTCTTTGCTGCTGTTTCAAACTGCATATAAGGGGTGTAGAGCAGGCTTTTTATATCTTTACTATCAAAAGTTTGTGTGCGGGAGTAGAGTTGGCGAAAGTACTGTTGCATAGTTTCAGGAGAAAACCAGTCAGAGTCTTTCGCTAAAGCCATACGGGCACTATTGGTTCTAGAAATAAAACCTCGTGGCAAGTTACTGATTTTTTGTAGACTGAATACATGTGTAACTCCACGTTTGATTTTCCCTTCCCGATTGCAGCGGCCAGCCGCTTGGAGGATAGAGTCGAGTCCAGCTTGTTGGCGGAAAACGATGGGGAAGTCTATATCAACGCCAGCTTCTATCAGCTGAGTTGCAACGACACGAATAATTTCGTTTTCTTCATTTTTTAGAGCGTCTTTTATCTGCTCAATTGTTTCTCGGATGTGCTGAGGGCACATCATGCGTGAAAGATGCAGCGTAATACCTTCTTTAGGTAGGCGTTCAAATATCTCTTTTGCATCTTTGCGCGTATTAACGATGCAGAGCACTCGTTTGTGTTGGGTGATTTGCGTTGCAATCTCCTCGTAATCTTTCGCGGAATCGTCAATTTTGAGATCTACTCTGCGCAGCTTGTCATAAAGTTTAGCATCTGAAGGGACTATTTCTTTGATATGAGAGAATCCTTTGATTTTGATGAGTGTGTTTTCTCCTTCGAGCTCTCCTGTTAAAACTGGTTGGCTGGCAGTAGTAAAAAGAATGGATGTGCCAAACACTCGATTTAGCGTCTTGAGAGAGTCAACGATAGGGCGGAGAAAATCGATGGGCAAAGTTTGTACCTCGTCTAGAATCAGTACGCTCTTGGCTATGTTGTGTAGTTTTCTGCACGCGGAGGGCCTATTGCTGAATAATGATTCAAAGAGTTGTACGTTGGTTGTAACGATGATGGGGTAGTTCCAATTTTCTGTTGCTAGCAGTAAGCGGTTTGTTAATTCTGAATCTTTATTGTTGCTGTAGTCAATATTAGAATGGTGTTCCAAAACATTTTCTTCTCCAAAAATGTTTTTTAGGACGTGCGCTGTTTGAACAATAATACTTGTGTAAGGTATAGCGATAATGATTCGTTGCAGGTTATTACGGACAGCATGATGCAGAGCCCAAAGTACAGAGGAGAGTGTCTTTCCGCCACCTGTAGGGACTGTCAAACTGAATACGCCCGTTTCAGCATTGCCAGCACTAACGCATTGCTCTTGCACATAATTGCGGATATGATTGACAGGAGTGTTTTCAGATTTTCTTTTCAGAGTATCGAGCCATGATTGTAGTTTTTCGAGTAGTTCTGGCATAGATGCTTTTGTACCTCTCAAACGTGTTTGGTCAGGCTGCATGAAGTTTTCTGTGTCCAAATAATCCGCATCAACAAGGCAACTAAACAACATTCGCTCGAGGTGGTGTAAATCTGCAACTTCTAGTTTGATTTGTGGCAGTTGTATGTCTATTTGTGGAACCTCATCCGTGACATCCTGCGGAATCTGGTTTTTGAGCAATTCTTTCTCATCGCCAGCGTCATATAAGCCGCGATGATGCCCTGCAATGCAGTTTGTGAGGAGTGGAGCAACTCGTGAGAAATGTTTCTTTAGTAGGAGTGCTCCCACATAGGCATGATGGTAATTACCGTTTACTTTGATGTTAGGTTGAAAGCCACTTTCTTTTTTTATGTGTTGTTGAAAGCTTTCTTGTTCTTTCCCCTTGTCGTGTAAGAGTCCAAGGAGTTCCCCGTATTCCTTCATGCCAAAAGTATCAGCAAACTTAGCAGCCATTTTAGCAACACCTTGTTGGTGCTCTTCGTTGCTTTGGAATTCAAAAGAATTGTTTAGTGTGCGAATATGTGAGATAGTATTGGGTATTTTCATTGTAGTAAGAAGATTAACTTAGAGGTATAAGTCTAGAACTTTTATAAAAGCAAAAATAAAGATATTTTTCAAGAAAATAAACTTTGTTTATTCAGAATTGTGATTTATACCGATGAGATCGTTCGTGTGATTTGCAGTTATAATTGTTTGTTTTACCTATGGATTTCTGAACCTCTTCTGACTTCTCCACTTTTTAGAATGAACATTGATAAATGTTTTCTTTTCAAAACTTCAAAAAATGTAGGAATAATTTGTTATATAAAAAATTTCTGTAAATTTGTTTCCGAGATTATTATAATCTTTGTTTTAATTTGTATGTATATTAATACCTTATGGTTACCTGAAATCAGAAAATACCCAACTTTTAGATACCTATAATTCTTTGAGTTCATATTCGACAGACTCTTTTGAGCTAAAAACGAGATCTTCTCTTTTTATTTTTTATTAACTAAAACATATTGAGACATGAAACATTTTTATTCCTTTGCGGTTGGACTTAGTCTGTTTCTTGCTGCAACACCGCTACAAGCAAAAGTTTTCTATGTGACAACAACGGGAACAGGCGATGGTTCTTCATGGACAAAAGCCTTTGGAAGTATAGATGATGCCTTGGCAAAGGCAACTTCTGGGGATGAAATTTGGATTGCAGCAGGCACCTACAAGCCTACACAGCTCATTAAATCTTCAAAGAAAAACTCACGCCATTTTCCTCTAAAAGATGGTGTTTCGCTCTATGGTGGGTTTGCTGGTACAGAAACAACGAAGGAAGCGCGCGCGAAGAAAGAAGGTGGCGAAGCCTACGAATATGTACATGAGACTATTTTGAGTGCCGATGACGACGTGGCTGATGAATGGGTAAGAGAATCCAACCCTGAAAATCCTTTTAGCTATGGGTGGAAAGTTGAAAACAACATTATACCAGGAACAAAAAACAATGCTAATCATATCTTATTCAAGAAGGAGGAATTGACAGCTCCAATCACAATTGACGGACTTACCCTGAAGGGTGCGAACGCAATGGTATATAACGTTCAATGTTCGGGTGGCGCAATCTATGCAGTGGGCGATGTAACCATAACAACTTGCCAATTCGTAGAAAACTCTTGCTACTTCACGGCTGAAGGAAATAGGGATGCCAATGGTGCTGCTATCTATTTGGAGGGTAAAGGCAAGGCGAAAATAGTTGATTGCTTCTTCAAGCGAACTTATGGCCACTCTCCAAACTCTCAAGCACAAGGTGGCGCAATATATGCAGTGAATACCGAGATAAAAGATTGTTACTTTTTGGACTGTGTTGCATTGGATGCAGGAGGAGCCGTTTATAATGTAGGGGGATCGGTTGTAGATTGCAATTTCGATGGTTGTTATGCTCGTGATGGTGGTGCTATCTATTCAGCGTCAGGTACATTGAGAAATAATAAAATATTTAATTGTCGTGCACTCCTTGGCGGAGGTATCTTCAATTTAGGTACAGCAATCAATAATGTTGTAGGCAATTGCTTTGCAGATTATACTTTGGTAGGCGAAGATAAAGGCGGTGCCGGTGGTGGTGTATATAACAAAGGTACTTTTGTCGGAGGAATTGTGTACAACTGTACATCGTTCCATGGTGGAGGCATCTTTGTCGATGGCGGTAAGGTAATAAACTGTACGATCCAGAATAATAAGTCAAGAAAAGCCGCAACCAGTGCTAATATCGACTATTCTTCGAAAAGCGAAGAGCAGAAAGATGTTATCAATACCATCAGTAGCACTACTGTAGATAAATCAAATTTCAAAGCTCCAACGACTTTTGAAGGAAGTACTATTGATGAAAAGGAGATGAAAGACATTCTTCTTGCCAGTTGGGAACTGCAAGCGGGTAGCGAATTTATAGATAAAGGTGTGGCCATCAACGTTGAGAACTATACTAAAGACATTTATGGCAACGACCGAATAGTGGGTAATAGCATTGATATTGGTGCTTCTGAGTTCAAACCAGCAACGGCCATTGCGTCTGTTCTGTCTAATGGGGAGTCTCTCCGATATAGCTATTATTCTATTAGCGGACAATATATAGGTTCTGTATGTCCTTCTCTTGCAGGTCTTTATATTGTGAAAACAACTGAAGGAAACAAGGTTGTAAGCACAAAGAAAGTACTCGTTAAATAGAGACGGTCCAGAATCTTTTAAGGAACTTATACCTTATATAATAGGCTGCGCACTAATAAAAGTATTGGTGCGTAGCTTTTTTCATGGATAGACCGAAAAAGAAACAATGGAAGTTTTCATGGTAGTAAGAAGACGAACTTAGAGATAGGAGTATAGAACTTTTTATCAACACGGAAGGAAAGTTTTTTCAAGAAATAAAAAAAGGTACAAAGAAAAAGGCGCAGTCCATAACGGGCTGCGCCTTTTTATAAAAAGGGATGAATAAATGTCAATTAGATTTCGTTGCTCCAGTCCTCTTGAGTCTTGCGGACATAGGCAGCGTAGCGACGCTGAGCGGCCTTCTTTGTTTCGGCATAAAGCTCATCGGCCTGTGCGGGGAGAGCTTTGCGCAGTGACAAGAAGCGAACCTCGTTGTCGAGGAACTCTTGGAACTTGTCCCAGTTAGGCTGTTTAGAATCGAGCGTGAACGGATTCTTGCCTTCTTTAGCCAATTCGGGGTTGAAGCGCCAGAGATGCCAGTAGCCACATTCAACGGCACGAGCTTCTTCGGCCTGACTGCGACCCATACCGCCTTTCACCTTCAAGCCGTGGTTGATACACGGTGAGTAAGCAATGATGAGTGATGGTCCGGGGTAGGCTTCTGCTTCGCGGAAGGCTTTGAGGCACTGTGCTTGGTCGGCACCCATTGCCACTTGAGCTACATAGATGTAGCCATAAGTTGCTTGCATCAAGCCGAGGTCTTTCTTCGTGATGCGCTTACCAGCTGCTGCAAACTGTGCGATAGCGCCGATAGGAGTAGACTTAGAAGACTGACCACCAGTGTTGGAGTAAACCTCGGTGTCGAGTACGAGGATGTTTACATCTTCGCCAGAAGCGAGCACGTGGTCAAGACCGCCGTAACCGATGTCATAAGAAGCACCGTCACCACCGATGATCCACTGGCTACGCTTCGTGAGGAAGTGGCTGAGTTCATCGAGCTGTGCGCAACCTGGGCAACCGTGTTCCTTACCTGCCTTGATGAATGGGAGGAGCTTGTCGGCTGCTGCGCGACTTGCTGCTGCATCGTCCTTGCCTGCTTCCCATTCCTGTGCTGCTGCCTTGAACTCTTCGGGTGCGCCGTCGCAAGCCTGAGCCAGGAGGCTGGAGATGCGAGCGCGCATCTTCTTGTTGGCGAGCAGCATACCCATACCAAATTCGCAGAAGTCCTCGAAGAGTGAGTTAGCCCAAGCTGGACCTTGACCCTTTTCGTTGGTAGTGTACGGAGTTGAAGGAATAGAGCCAGAATAGATAGAAGAACAACCTGTTGCGTTAGCCACCATTTCACGGTCGCCAAAGAGTTGAGAAATCAACTTCACGTAAGGCGTTTCACCACAACCTGAGCAAGCACCAGAGAACTCGAAGAGCGGAGTAGCAAACTGGCTGTTCTTCGGGCTTTGTTTGATGTCTACGAGGTTTTGCTTAGATGTTACGTTCTTCTCGCAGTAGTCCCAGTTGTCGGCCTGGTCGAGCTGACTGTCGAACGGAACCATTTCGAGCGCCTTATTACCACGCATACCCGGACAAACATCGGCACAGTTACCGCAACCGAGACAGTCGAGCACGTCCACCTGTTGAACGAAGTGCATGCCCTTTAGAGCTGCAGGAGCCTTGATGTCGATCGTTTTGCCCTTGAAGTCTTTGAGTTCTTCCTCATTGAGGACGAACGGACGGATAGTTGCGTGAGGACAAACGAAGGCACATTTGTTACACTGGATACAGTTCTCTGATTTCCAAACGGGAACGAAAGCTGCCACACCGCGTTTGTCGTAAGCGGCAGTGCCTTGTTGCCATGTACCGTCTACGCTGCATTCGTAAGCACTAACGGGGAGCTTATCGCCCTGCTGTGCATTGATGGGGCGCACAATCTTGCTGATGAATGCTGGTTCATCGCGCTCCTCTTCAGCATCAGCGGGAAGATTTGCCCATGCGGGATCTATTGTGAGCTGCTGGTATTCGCTACCGCGGTCAACAGCCTGATAGTTCTTGTTAACAACGTCTTCACCCTTGCGGCCGTAGGACTTAACGATGAATTTCTTCATCTGTTCCACTGCGAGATCAACGGGGATGACGTTGGTGATGCGGAAGAATGCGGACTGCAAGATGGTGTTCGTGCGGTTGCCAAGGCCAATCTCTTGTGCAATCTTCGTAGCGTTGATATAGTAAACGGTGATGTTGTGTTCAGCAAAGTACTTCTTGATGTTGTTTGGCAAGAAGTCTACCAGCTCTTGTCCCTCATGGATCGTGTTGAGGAGGAACGTTCCGTTGTCGCGCAAACCTTCGAGTACGTGGTACATGCGGAGGTATGCCTGAACGTGACAAGCCACGAAGTTAGGTGTCTTGATCTGATAGGTGCTGCGGATGGGCGTGTCGCCGAAGCGCAGGTGAGAGCAGGTGAAACCGCCCGACTTCTTAGAGTCGTAGCTGAAGTAGGCCTGGCAGTACTTGTTGGTGTTGTCACCAATGATCTTGACAGAGTTCTTGTTGGCACCTACCGTACCATCGGCACCCAGACCATAGAATTTGGCTTCGAAGATGCCTTCGCCGCCGAGTGCCTGTTCTTTCTCCAAAGGCAGTGACTCGAACGTTACGTCGTCCACGATACCCACACTGAAGTGGTTCTTAGGCTCAGGCAGAGCGAGGTTGTCGTAAACGCTGATAATCATTGTCGGGGTGGTGTCGCAAGAACCGAGACCATAACGGCCGCCAACGATCAATGGGCGATTCTCCTGATCGTAGAAGGCTTCCTTCACGTCCAGATAGAGCGGTTCGCCTTCTGCTCCTGGCTCTTTCGTGCGGTCGAGCACAGCGATGCGCTTGCAAGTCTTGGGGACTGCTGCAAGGAGGTGCTTCTTGCTGAACGGACGATAGAGGTGTACGCTGATGAGACCCACTTTGCGGCCTTGTGCCATGAGGTGGTCGATGGCTTCGCGAGCTGCTTCGGTCACTGAACCCATACAGATGATAACATCCGTAGCATCTTCTGCACCGTAGTAGCTGAAGAGTTTGTATTCACGACCTGTGATGCGGCTCACTTCCTTCATGTATTTCTCAACAATGCCTGGGATGGCAGCGTAGTACTTATTGGAAGCTTCGCGATGTGCAAAGAAGGTTTCGGGGTTCTCTGCCATACCGCGCGCTACGGGGCGTTCAGGGCTGAGTGCGCGGGCGCGGAATTCAGAGAGAGCCTTCTGATCCACGAGCGGACGGAGTTCTTCTTGATCTATCTCCTCAATCTTCTGATATTCGTGAGAGGTGCGGAAACCGTCGAAGAAGTTGATGAAAGGTACGCGAGCTTCGATGGTTGCCAGGTGGGCAACAGCGCTCAAGTCCATCACCTCTTGCACGCTACCTTCGCAGAGCATAGCGAAACCTGTCTGGCGGCAAGCCATGACGTCACTATGGTCACCGAAGATACAGAGGGAGTGAGTGGCCAACGTACGAGCGGATACGTGGAAAACGCACGGCAGCAGTTCGCCAGCAATTTTGTACATATTCGGGATCATCAGGAGCAAACCCTGAGAAGCTGTAAACGTAGTGGTCAGCGCACCGGCTTGGAGTGAACCGTGTACGGCACCTGCTGCACCTCCTTCAGACTGCATTTCCTGAACGGAAACGGTGTCGCCGAAAAGGTTCTTGCGGTCTTGTGCGGCCCATTCATCAACGTGTTCGGCCATCGGGCTTGATGGCGTGATGGGATAGATGGCAGCAACCTCGGAGAACATGTAGGCTACATGTGCTGCGGCTTGGTTACCGTCACAAGTAATAAATTTCTTTTCTTTTGCCATAAGTTATAGAAAATATAAATTGTGAATTGTCGTTTGTTTGGCAGACTCACTGCCATGTATGAGTTAGCGAGCCGAGCCTCTTGTGCTCGGCTCGCTGTATGGGGACAGACTAATAGAGGAAGCCGAACAACCAAATGGGGATTTCGTTGTCGCGGCCCACTTCTGTCTGATAGCGGGCAAGATATGTGTTGGGGGCATTCTTCACACGGCGTGAACGGTCGCATACACATACGTTGGTGATACCATCAATAAGGAAAACGCCGTCGCGGCGGGTACTGTTGATTTTGTGGTGCCGCCACATCACGTTCACAAAGAATGTCTCCATCACGTTCTGCGTCGTAATGCCTGGCGCTTGCATACCATACACCAGATTGGAGTCGTGGAGATAGATGGCTGCAGGCTTTTTGGGATATTCATTGCCCTCTCGGTAAATCGTGTTGATGAGGCGCGCCTCTTCGAGATACTCGATATAGTTCATCACTGTGGCACGGCTCGTTTGGATTTCCTCTGCCAGCTTCGACACGTTGGGCGCGTTGTTCTCCCCGTTGGCTGCCAGGAGATAGAGCAACTTCTTGATCTTCGATAGATAGCTCAGCTCCACTTGTTTGCGGAAGAGAACGTCCACTTCAATCATGTTGTTCATCGCCTTCAGTAGGGCCTCGGTGAAATTGCGGTTTTCGAGGTAGAAGGGGTAGTAACCGTGATGCAGATAGTCCTGAAAATGTTCCTGCGGACGTACTTTTGGGAGGATGGCCTTGAGGATAGTCTCATGTCCTTCCAGAATCTGCGGTAGGGTGTAAGTTCCCAATTCGAGACCTGTCTGCTGGTTGATGTATTCGCGGAAAGAGAAGCCGTGGAGCACATAACTGCGTGTGATGCGATCCAACTCGTGGTTGGCATTTGCTCCTTCGCCATGTACGCTCGTTGTGGAGAAAACAACGCGCAGATAAGGGTAGGCGTGGTATATCTCTACCAGCTGGTCTTTCCAGTTGGGGAGTTTGAAAGCTTGGTCTATAATCAGCACTTGCCCTCCACGGTCCACAAATTCGTGGACGAGCTCTTGCAGGCCACGTCCTTGGAAGTAGAAATTATTGGCACTGATATAGAGGGCTTGGTGCAGTTGAGGATCGAAAAATTCCTTGGCAAACTCGAGTAAGAAGCTCGTTCGTCCAACACCTCGTGGGCCACGGATGGCTATCATGCGGTAACTCCAGTCGATATTGTCCATCAATGTGCGACGAACTACTGTCTTCAAATGACTGACGAGGTACTCATGTGTCTGGAAAAAAGGTTCTATCACGGCGTAATTTATTTAGTGCTCACATTTATAGAACTTCGCTCCTTGGGGGAGTTCTGTGTCCTGATGGAGCTATTAGGTTGCAAATTTACTTATTTTTATTGTATATACAAATTTAGTTCCTACTCTTTTTCTCCCTTTTCTGTCTGTCGCCACTCCTTGTTGTAGGCATCATCGGCCTTCTTTTGTCTTCTTTTTTATTTTCTTCTTTTCCTTGTTGTTTTTGGTGGATTGAAGCCTACTTTTAGTCTGTTTGTGGGATGTGTTTGTGTGGTCGTTTACTACCTTTATTCTTGACAATACTACTTATGTAAATAGCGAGCGACGGAATCTTTTTGGATGGAAAAATGAGGAAGGAGTGAGAAAATAAAACCATAAAAGTGTTCAATTTTTACTATTGTGGTCGATGGAATAAGGATGTTCTTGAAAAAGCGGAGAGAGATGCTCCTGACTGGTTCTGTTCTTTTCGTGTTTCTCCTTATTGTGTCGACTGACGCAATAAGGCTGCCAGCTGACGCAATAAGGAAGCTAACCGATAGCCTTATTGTATAGACGGATTGCAGTATTCTGTCTGTATTTCAAAAGGAAGGGTGTTGTGAGAATATTATCGAAAGACTGATTTTCTTGCGATTCTCAGTCTTATAAAATAAGAATTCTGTTTACAAAACTAAGGTGTTGAAAAACTTCTTGTAAAGACACCCGATTCTCTTTTGTTTGTGTGAGTGTAAGCAGTATCTGCTCATTAGCACATTCACTCATTAGCACATTAGCACATTAGCGAGCTTGCTCGCATCGCATTAGCACATTAGCACATTCACTCATTAGCACATTAGCACATTAGTGATCTTGCTCGCGCCCCATTAGCACATTGGCACATTAGCACATTCCCCCATTAGCACATTAGCGAGCTTGCTCGCGTCTCATTAGCACATTAGCACATTAGCACATTCCCCCATTACCTCCTTCTCATCAGCAGATAAAACACCATCGGGACACCGAGCAACGGCGTGAGCGTGTTGAGGGGTAGCGTGCCGCGGTCGCCAGGTAGCAAACTCACGACATTGCAAAGCAACGCCACGTTGGCACCCCAAATCATGGTGGCAGGCAAAAGACGATGGTGATCGCTGGTGCGCAATGTGAGGCGCGCGGCATGAGGTACGGCCAGTCCGATGAATGAGATAGGACCGCATAGAGCTGTGACAACAGCCGTCAGAAGTCCCGTGAGCAGCAATACGATGGTGCGGCTGCCCACTACGTTTGTCCCCAGATTTTGCGCGTAGTTGTCGCCCAACAGGAGGGCATTTAGAGGTTTGGCCATGAAGATGGTGGCGGCGAGCGTCAGCAGGATAACGGTGGCGAAGAGAGGGAGTCGCTCCAGCGTGACCCCACTGAAGTTTCCCAGTCCCCAAATCATGAAACTCTGCACGCCTTGCGCTGTGGCGTAGAAACTGAGAAGCGAAATGAGAGAAGAGGTGATGAAACTAATCATCACGCCCGCAATGAGCAGCGTGAGCGTTCCAGGCATCCGCCGACTGAAGATGAGGAGAAGTACGATGACTACGGCGGCCCCTATGAAAGCAGCCACCACGGTGAGCAGGAAGCCACTCAGTGTGAGTTCGCCAGCCGTGAATGTGCCGCCCAGTAAAAGCATGGCGATGGCAACGCCCAATCCTGCGCCACTATTGACGCCCAGAATGCTCGGGTCGGCCAGTGGATTGGCAAAAATGGTTTGTAGCAGTAAGCCAGCCACAGCCAGAGCAGCACCTGCCATAGCAGCGGTGAGCAAAGCTGGTAGGCGCGATTGCAGGACGATGAAAGCCGTGGCGCTCGTAGTGTCGTTGCCCGTCAGAGCCTGCCACACTTCGCCTGCTGGTAGGTCAATGCTACCCCAAAAGAGATTGGCCGTGGTGAGCAAAAGGAGTAGGCCCACGCTTGCGGCATTCCAGAGGGTGCGCATCCTGTGGGCGTGGGAATCTCTTTGTGGAGACGTACTGTCGGTGGTGCGCGTCGGTTGGTCGGGCATAAGTGGTGAGGGAAAAGAGGGTTATTTCATCGGGAAGAAATACCGCGTTTGATAGTCGGGCAGTATTTCCGGATGGAAAATCTTGATGAGGTCTTTCAGCAGGAAGTCGGGGCGGAATGGAGCTTCCTCGAAATAGGGCACTTTCATAGAGTTACAGTACCAAATATGGTGTTCTTGGAACGCTTTGAACTGAGCGTTGGGGGCGAAGTCTTGTTGCAACTGTTTGTAGGTCAGATCCGTTGGACCGCCGCTCTTGATGAGCCAGAGGTCGGCAGCATGTGCTTTCTGGAAGACGGTTTCGAACGAGAGAGATACAGAACCACTCTCGTCATTGTTGGCGAAGCAATAGTTGGCGCCTGCATCCTTGTAGAGGCTACCTAAATAGCTCTTGCCGCCAGGAACATACCATGCGCCGCCTTGCTTTTGGTCGATGAGCAGCGTGGGGCGTGTGGTGGTCTTTTGAACCGTTGCGGTCAGTTCGGTGTAGTTCTTTTCCACGATTTTGAAAAGACTGTCGGCCGTGGCCTCTCGTCCAAAGAGCAGTCCGAAGAAGCGTATCCATTCCGCTCGCCCCAGCGGTGTGGCTTCCATATAGTCGGCGCATTCTATCAGAGGAATATTGAGTTTTTCGATACCGCCGTAACTGGCGTTCTGAAAGGGCGAAACAAGCAGAGCGTCTGCATGGCTCGCTATCATCTTTTCCAAATCGGGTTGGGTGGACATCCCCATGTTTGCGAGCTTTCCGTTGGTCACCGCCTGGCGCAGTTCGGGGCGCATGATATAGTCGTAGTCGCACACGCCGCAGAGCTGCTTCATCGCGCCAAGGTCGCAAAGTAAACTCCCATGGACACTCGTGAACGCTACGGCGCGTTCCAGCGGAGTGCGCACAACCGTGCCTTTGGGACATTGAGTGGGCATCGGAGCGGAGCGTGGGATGAGGATGTAGCGGTGAAGTGTTCGCCCTTTGTTCCATGCGTCCATGACATCGCAAACGGTGAAACTGTCCGCGTGTTCTATCTTGAGGAGTTGGGCATACTGGATGCCGCCGTCTTTCGCCCCTTGGATGGTCTCGGCTTGCTTACCAGCGCAACCTGTGAGTAGGAGATGGGCGAAAAGAAAGGATAAAGCGAAGAGGGCATCCCATGCGTGATGGTACGCCCTTTTCGTGTGAGAATGTTGCTGTTGTGTGTGGTTTTTCATCACTAAGAATTAGATGGAGATTTCCCCGCAAAGGCTCGTGTTCATAAGCTTGTGGATAGTGTCGCGGTCGTAGTTGTGCCCCAAAAGGAACATGAGCTTTGTTAGCATTGATTCGGGCGTGGAGTCGTAGCCATTTACCACGCCAACTTGCAGGAGTTGTAGACCTGTTTCATAACGGTGCATCTCCACACGCCCCTCGGAACATTGCGTGATATTGGCCAGCACAACGCCTTGATCGTCCAATTTTTTTAGGCAATCAATGAGCCACGGCTTTTGTGGGGCGTTGCCCGCGCCAAAAGTCTTCAACACCACGCCGCGAAGGTTGGGAACGCTGAGAAAATGCTCTACGAATTCTTTACGTATGCCTGGGAAAATCGTCAGAATCATGACGTGGTCGTCCATCAAGTAGTGCGGCTTGAGTGGGCGGGAGAAGTCGCGCTGCAAGATCAGGTGCGGTTCGTATTTGATGTTGATGCCTGCATGAGCCAATGAGGGATAGTTGAAGGAGCGGAAAGCATTAAATCCTTCTGCATTTATCTTTGTGGTGCGATTGCCGCGCATCAGTCGGCTGTCGAAATAGATGCAGACTTCGGGAACTATAGGCGTGCCGTCGGGGTTCTTGGCTGCGGCAATCTCTATGCTTGTCAGGAGATTTTCTTTGCCGTCGGTGCGCAACTGTCCGATGGGCAACTGCGAGCCGGTGATAATAACGGGCTTGGACAAGTCCTCCAGCAGGAAGCTCAGAGCTGAGGCGGTGTAGGCCATCGTGTCTGTGCCGTGAAGCACAACAAAGCCGTCGAAGTCGTTGTAGTGTTTGTCGATTATTTTCGCTATCTCAATCCAATTCTTCGGGTCCATGTCACTGGAGTCAATAGGGGGATCGAAGGAAAAAGCCTTCACGCAGTAGTCCATGCGGTTCACTTCTGGCACCATCTTTTGGAAGCGATCAAATCCGAAGTTTTCTAATGCGCCCGTCACGGGGTTTTCTATCATTCCGATAGTTCCACCAGTGTAAATAATCAAAATAGAGGTCATAAAATATGTATTTTATGGGGCAAACATACTAAATAATTTATAAATATGACAAACTTACGCCTTTCTTTAATAAAGGAAAATGTATCTCGGCGGGGCTTGCGGCGATTTTTGTTTAGATGTGTGTTCTGTATTTTTGTGGCGTTTTTGTGTTTTATACCCTATCATTTGTTGGGAAAAAGGGAAAATACAAGTGATATTTTTGTGCGGTTGGAAACCTTTATTTAATTTTGTGGCTCAAATGTGTAAATGCAATTTTCTCTAAAGAAAACTATAAATAATGTCTGGAAGCGTTCAAAATAAGAATAAGGAAGAGGATATTCAACTTATTCCCTTGTTCAAAATGTGCTGGGCACTGTTCCTCGCTAATCTTAAATGGTTTCTTCTCTCTGTGGCGCTCTGCCTCGTGTTAGGCTATATCTATCAGGCTCGTAAACCTCGCGTCTACCAGCGTCAAGCTGTCATTCTTTTCGAGGATAACGACAATGACAACAGTGGGGGAATGTCGCGCAGTTCGCGTAATAACGGACTCAATACATTGATGCAACTCAATGGTATCAGTGTTGGAGACAATCTCAAGAATGAGATGTTTATTCTTACCTCTGAGCGACTCATGACGCGCGTTGTAGATAGTCTGGGGCTTGACGTGGATTACACGACGAGCGCGGGACTTCATTCCGTGGCGCTTTATACGGATCGTCCCTTTGAGATTGCTTTCCAGAGAAAAACCGAAGATCTTATAAATTTCGAGGCGAAGATTCAGAGCGATGGTACTGTGAAGCTTTCCAACTTCGTTCGTTTTAATGGAACAACGGGGAAAAAGAAAATGTTTAAGGAGCATCTTAGTGTGCGCCCTGGTACTGTGGTGAAAACGCCTATAGGAAATCTGCAAATCAATAAGACTACGCTTTTCTCGCGCTTTCCTGAAAATAAGGCCATCGAGATATCTCAGATGCCTGTTCAGATGGCGGCAAAAATATATAAGGATAAGATTTCTGCAAGTGCCTACGACAAGGAGACATCTCTCGTGGTGCTTTCAGTGCAAGATATAAATACTGCACGGGCTGAGGACTTGCTCAACGCGGTCTATGAGTTGTACAAACAGGATGTTGTTGACAATAAAAATAGAGTGGCTTCAAGTACAGCCAACTTTATTGATAAGCGTGTGATGCTTATTGGGCAGGAACTGACAAACGTGGAAAATCGCTTGGCGTCCTTCAAGCAGCAGAATAGTGTGATAGATTTCCAAGAAGCGGCAGGAGCCATGACAGCACAGAGTGCTGATGCTCGTCAGCAGGCTTTGCAGCTTGAAACGCAACTTTCTGTGGCGCGCTATCTGCAAGAATTTCTTCAGAACAATTCCAATGAACACCAGATTATCCCTGCCATCAATCTGGAGAAAGCTACCTTCAATGGCCAGATTGATGCCTACAATCAGTTGATGAATGAGCGCAATAAAAATGCAGCTAACTCTAGTGAGCAATCGCCTTTAGTGCGCGATCTCGATAAGCAGTTGGCATCACAGCGCACAAGCATTCTTTCTTCTGTTCGCAGTTATGTGCGCTCTGTGGAGATGCAGGCTAATGCAGCGCGGAGTAATGAAAACTCGCTGATGGGGCAAGTAAACAACGCTCCTCAGGCTGCTAGAAAAGCACTCGATATTCAGCGGCAGCAGAATCTCAAAGAAACTCTGTATACTTACTTGCTGAACAAGCGCGAGGAGGTGGCTCTTCAGTTGGCCATCAATGAAGCCAATGTTCGTATGGTAGAAAATCCGCTGGGTCCTTCGTCTCCTGTCTCACCACGCAAGGTGGTAATCATGTTCATCGCCTTCCTGATAGGTTTGATAATACCTGCAGTGGTTCTTTGGCTGCGCGAACTTTTCGATGTCACTATTTCTGGTCGTCAGGATGTTGAAGGTGTTGTTACGGCACCGATTGTGGGAGAATTACCTCGTTGGGAGTCGCCTTCGGAAGATGCACTTATCACTCATTGTGCGGCAAACGATCCTATCGTTGAGGCTTTCCGTATGTTGCGCTTCAGTCTGAGCTTCGTGCGCCGTACGGCAAAGGTGATGGTTCTTACGTCTACGACGCCACACCATGGTAAGAGTTTTATCTCGCGCAACCTCTCTGTTGTCTTTGCTATGGCAAACAAACGTGTTCTCTTGATTGACGCGGATATTCGTAAGCGTACGCTTTCGAGCGACTTCGGTCGTACTGCGGGACTCACTTCTTGGCTTGTCGATGTTGATAATCAAACGCGCCTGGAGGATATCGTGGTGAAGGATAGTCTTACGAAGGGCGTTGACTTCTTGCCGGCTGGTATCTTACCGCCCAATCCTGCTGAATTGCTAATGAGTGATCGTCTGGAAGAGTTGGTGGCTGTAGCGCGTGAGCAATATGACTTCATAATTTTTGATACTACTCCAATCTTTGGTGTTGCAGATGCGAGCATCGTTGATCGTGTGGCCGATTTAACTCTCTATGTGATGCGTGTGGGCATGCAAGAGAAGGCTTTCCTTCCCGAGCTTGAAAAAATGTATCAAGATAAGAAGATGCGCAATCTCTGCCTTATACTTAACGATTCAGACGCTAAATCGCGTAAGAAGGGGTATGGCTACGGCTATGGTTACGGTTATGGTCAATATGGTTATGGTTATGGCTACGGTTATGCCCAAGAGCGGAAAACGCAAAAACTAGGAAGTGGGCTGCTTGGCAAACTTCGGAAATAATCTCAGTCTCTAACTCATATATATAATAAGAAAGGTGGAAAGTGGGCAAGGTCTCTCTTTCCACCTTTTTTCTTTGCCAGCTCAGCCCCATTCTTCTATGCCTTCTTTTCGTTACTGCGTTTTATTCTTCTTCTGTATTCTTCCTTGTACTCTTATTTTCTTTTAATCATTTCAATAAGCCCGCCTCGTTGGCCTTCTCTTCTTTGCCGCTCTTTATCAAATGTTCTCAAAACTTGACAGAATCTTGCTGCTGATTGCCGTCTGGAAAAATCAAAACGTCCTCTTCCTTCCTGAAAATCCATACTTTCTCATCATCTACACTCGCCCAAAAGTTTACAAAACCACCAGAAAAACTGCAATCTTTAACGTAAATCCTCTTTTCCTGCACTCTTTTCCCTAAAAAGCCTCTTCATCTCTCGGTCATTTTCCTTATTGTATTCGCCGCTCCCATAAGCCTGTCCGCTCACAGCCTTATTGTGTCGGCCGATATCCTTATTGTAATGACGCCCAAGCCCCTTCAACTTCTCCCTATTTCCTGCGACTTTCCAAATTTACGCCCTTCTCCAACGAGAAAAAGTAAGAACATTCTTGATAAAATCTATCTACTCATCAAGAACAGCCACCCACCACTCCTATATATAATAGAGGATATCAATCCCTCCGCTCCGCCCGATCACTCCCACCATACCTCCTCGTTCTTTTCTCAATAATCCCTCACTTTTCCTCAGATCTCCTCACGGTTTTCTCCCAGTAAAGCTCCGATTTGAAACTTTTTTCAAAAAAAGTAGTGTATATGCTTTGCTATTCCAAAAACTCGTAGTACTTTTGCATCCGCAACCGAGAAACGAGG
>NZ_CAUTBW010000003.1:0-102240 GCF_963536905.1 uncultured Alloprevotella sp.
GCGCGCCCCACTAAAGTACGTATGCAGTACAATAGTTGGTACGACTGGATGATGATCATTACGGAAGAGCGCATCAATACCAGTTTCAAGCGGATGGAGCGCGGTTTCACGCAGCACGGTCTCCGACCGATGGACTCCTATGTTGTGGATGATGGTTGGAACAACTATAATGTTAGCGATACGGAACGTTCCGGCACTACTTCCAACGTGTCTGGTTTCTGGGAATTCAATTCTAAATTCCCTACGGGGCTTCAGGGTGCAGCACAGATTGCTCATCGCTATGGTTCCGACTTTGGTATTTGGCTCGGCCCGCGTGGTGGCTACAATTTCAATGCAAGTTGGGGACATTTCCTTGAATCCCACGGTAACGGCACATATAATACG
This sequence comes from uncultured Alloprevotella sp., assembly GCF_963536905.1. NCBI lineage: Bacteria > Pseudomonadati > Bacteroidota > Bacteroidia > Bacteroidales > Prevotellaceae > Alloprevotella > uncultured Alloprevotella sp. The sequence goes on from NZ_CAUTBW010000003.1 coordinate 385, forward strand.
CGTTCGGGGGATGCTGTGACGGGCGACTCTGTCTATGTCTCCAAGCTGCGCGACTTTTTCCTCACCTGCCAGAAGGATTACGGGGTTAATTATTGGAAACTTGATGGTTTCTCCACGGTAGAACCGCAACCTAGCAATAATGGCCGTTATATCACGGGAGGGAAAAATGGCAACTACTATTTTACGGAGCATTGGGAGCGTTGGTACGATGTGTTCCGCGACCTTTACGCTGAGGCCTCTGGTCGTGGTAGCGACCTCTGGCTCAATCTCACTTGCTATGTCAACCCGAGCCCGTGGATTTTGCAGTTCTGCAACAGTGTGTGGATGCAAAATTCCAACGATATGGGACGGGCTGTAGTGGGCGGTCGCAATAGTGAACTCGACAAGCAATTAAGCTACCGCGATGATCGCTACTACGATTTCTACAATGCCAACGGTCTGCAATTTCCCCAGAGCCACATATTCAACCACGACCCTATCTACGGTAAGACGGACTGTATGAGTCCCAACGCTATGTCTGACAATGAGTTCCGCGCCTACCTCTACATGATGGCTACACGTGGAACGGCATTCTGGGAAATGCTGTATTCTTACAACATGATGGACGAAGGCAACAAATGGCTTATCAATGCCGAAGCGCTCACGTTCATAGACAAGAATTACGAGACACTGCGCAATGCTGTCTACTTTGGTCGCTCGCCGAAGTCGGGCGAAATCTACGGCTACTCTTGCTGGCGTCCCGTGACAACAGGACAACAAGCGGAGGGTATTGTTTCGTTCCGCAATCCGTCAAACACTTCTAAGACTTTCACGTTTACGTTCGACAAAGCAGTAGGAGTTCCCGAAACGGCGAATAATCTGCATGCCGGTCTGATTATGCAATATAGCGGCACACCGGGTGCAGCGACAGCACTGACATGGACACCTGCTGCCACGACTTACGCATACGGTCAGAATATGCAACTGACGCTCCGTCCGGGTGAGATCCTCGTGCTCAGCTTTGGTGCGGCCGATACCACCCCCGCAACGTTTGCCACGGTGCGCTCTACGGAAGCTCGCAAAGTGGTGGCGCAGTTCTCCGAGCCCGTCCGCCCCACAACTTCTGCCTTTGCTCTCTATGATGGAGCAACACTCGTTGGTCAGCCCACAGCAGTTTCCTTAGCGGCCGATTATCGCACCGTGACACTCACCTTTGCCAATGCTCTACAAGATAATAAGGCTTACACGCTGAAGGCACAGAATCTTTCGGATTGGAACAATGTTCTCTCTCAGGATGTATCTCCTGTCTTCTATTATAATGCAGGAGGTCTCGTTCTCCGCATAGATTCCATAGCGCAATTGCAGCAGGCAGAGACCGTAGCCACGCGTTCGGACTTCCGCGCCGGCGTTCAGTTCCTTGCTTTGGATAAGTCCTATACTGCGGTGAGTGAGAAAACGATAGGTGGGCGCGATGCTTTCACTTTCTCTACACTCGTCCGTACTACTGCTGCCAATACAGTCATAGCACAGCAAGCAGGAGCTTGGAAATTGGAACTCGTGAATGGAAAACCCGTCTTCAAGGTGGGACATACTACCTTTGCTGCTGACTCTGTGGTGAACGATGGCCGTAACCATCAGATTACTGCTGTGCGCGAGGCAAACGGCATGGTGAAAGTCTATATCGATGGCAATTTGCAGGGCACTGCCTATAATGCTGCTTATGCTGAGGAAGTTCTCACGCCAGCTCCTCTTCAGTTGGGAGGTACGGCTGGTTTGGAACTGGCAGCTGCTGGTCTCTATGTAGGAGCTGCCGATTACGAGAAAGCTGCAGCCGATGCCTCTGCAGCACTCACTGAGAAATACCTCATCAGTGTGACTGTACCCACAGGACTTGACGTGACATTCACTCCTAAAGCTGGAGTGACAGTTGCCGGCGAGCAGTTGGTAGCTGCCGTCGCGCCGGGAAAAACTGTTTCGGTCAAGGCCGTGGCTCAAGACGGCTTCCGCCTTGCTGGCTACACGAAGGACGGCGTTCAGACAACGCTCAATGCCGGTAGGGATTCAGTTGCAACGGTGCACTTTGCCGCAGTGCGTGCCGACCATAATTTGGTGTTTGTGGTAAAGAAAACCACTGGTATTGCTGAGGCTTCTGCCAACGGTCTGAAGGTGACGACAACGCCAGCAAGCATAGAAGTGACTGGAGCAAGCCCTCTCAGCATTCGTGCCTACACGTCGGATGGTCGACTGTTGGGGACGGCGAAAGGAACAGACCGAGTTGTGCTCTCCACTACTGCTTGGCCTGCTGGAACCTATATCCTCGACATCATGACAACCGGAAATTCTAAAACGGTAAAAATCCTGAAATAATCGCTTCAGCGCATTCGGCATTTTCCTTTTGCCCCATGCGCTTCCTCCTTATTCGTCCTGCCAAAGCCTCTCCTTTGTGTGCTTTGGCAGGATTTTCTTTTTCAAAGGCCTAAAGTTTTTCGCTTTTTCCCCAAAAATAGGGCATCTGCATCTGAGATGCCGAAAGACAGGAACAAGGGTAATAACGCTTTGCTGCGATGTGAGCATACTGGGTATAAAGCTCCAAGAATTTTAATTCAAAAAAATTTTACATGTTTGAAATGATCAAAAAAGAATCTTCATGTTATGGTTGAGAAATACTAAATAATTATGATTCAGTTTGTTTTACTTTCTTTTTTTCTTACTTTTGCATCTGATTTTTATAGAAAAGACAAAATTTTCCTATTCTTATTAGCTATTTTATGTGTAGAAAAAAATATGTGGCACCAGCGAGTGAGGCCGTAGGTGTAACACTTGCAACGGTTGTTGCCGGTTCAGTAGTCCCTACGGGTACTACAGGTCCTGGTAATAAAGATGCCTCTGAAACCCCTTGGAAAGAAAATAATCCCACTACTGGCGGTGTTGGTGTCGGTGGAGGAGAATTCTCAGGCGATGATTGGTAAATACTTTATTTTCCATTTGTAGAATTAAAGAACAAAAGACATATCAGAAAAGATGAGAGGAAATAAAAATAATCAATTCCTTATTTGGAGCTTGTTGCTCAGTTGCGTATTGTTGCTGGCTTCATGTTCTGACATGAACGATGATGGTAGTGGAAAACAAGAAGGAACAGGGGTAGCCTTTACGCTGACAGCGTCCGACTGGAATGTGAAGACATTGGGCGAGGATTCTCTCCGTGCAACAAAAGCTCCTGCTGCGCCTGACGTGGCAGAGGCAGTGGTAGATCTCAGTCCAGAAGTGTCGGCCAATGTTAGCATTGTGCGCGACGATAGAGAGGTGGGGGAACACCGTGCTCCTGCTCAAACTTCTTTAGGAGCAGGCGATTTCACCATCGTTGCTTATCAAGGCAGTGCTAACAATCCAGAAAAGAAAGCAGAACTGAAAGTGCATTGGGACGGCTCTAAGTTTACAGATGATGGCAATATAGCTAAGATGCACCTTCCGGCAGGCACGTACACCTTTGTTTGTTTCAACGACAAACTGAAGGAAAAAGATGGCAAACTTGTCATGGCAAACTATGATAAGACGGCAAATCTCACAACGGATCAGGACTATCAGACCTATTATGACAATCTTGCAGACGACTACGATAAAGCATTGGTGGGAAAAGTAACTACAGCGGTTCCTAACAATAGAATTGAAGTTCCCTTTGTGCTGAGTCATCCATGGTCACGTGTGAAGTTTCAAATAGTGGGTGTAGGATTGGCGTTCAATAATAAGGATATAGATTATAGCACTACAGGAACACCGACCCCTATCTCCTATGATGCTGACGTCAGCGCAGCTACAGTGATGACTCCATCGGCCGAAAGTGTCACTACGGGTATGGCTCAGACGAAGAGCGTGTATGAATTGAATGCTATGACGCTCGCGCCCGTGGACTACTCCCAGAGCGATGTGGATGTCAATACAGGAGCGGAGAAAATTAATAACAAGCGCGTGTTTCATTTTGGAGCGTTCGAAAATGTTCCTCACGCATCACAATTTATTAGCTGGCTTTCCTATTATGGTAATTACCAGCGCGCACAAACTTCTTTGCAGTATTTCCCAGCAGGAGCAAACTTGAAGGCCTACAAATGGAATGCTGCGGCAGTGAGCTTTTATCGGAAACCACTTTCTTTTGAGAAACTCTATCAAACCATTGAGGATATTCTCCCTACATCGCTCGAAGCCAATGGTAGCTATACAGTGCGTATTTATATGTCGTACAATTTTAAGTATCTCTTCAGTGACGGCACAGTGGGAACGCTTGCAGAGAACAATAACTGGAAAACAAAGACACCGATAGCCCTTGTGACGAGTATGAAAACCAAAACAGCGGTGGGGTTGAGAGTTGATGGACGTGTGAATAATATAAAGGATCGAACAGGGATAGAACATATCAATAGAGACTATTACGCTACGAATTCTCCGAAGTTGCCTACACTGCTGAATGGGTATAGAACAACGTACGATCCTGCTTATACGTATGATCAAACTAAGGCTCATGCTGAGGATCAAAATCTCCCAGCTTTCTATACTGCTGCTCACTATAATCCAGGTGTAGCTGTAACTGCAGAATGGTTGAAGAATCCTTCGACGGATGTAAATGATAGCATCGGAAAATGGTATCTCCCTGCTTATGGAGAATTGGTGAATATGTACCGCACCGTAGGCTATGGAACGTATTATAAGATTTCAGATAAGCGTAAGGAAACTTTCCAGTTTAACACGGAATACGAATGGAGACCAGTCTTTATAGATATTGCTTTCAGACAAGCTGGTCGTTCATTCCCTCCTACTTGGAATCAATATTGGACCAGTACGGAGTTGGAACGTCCTGCTGCTAATTTCGATTTCTGTGCAGAAATGACCTATCGTACGGAAGGTAAATTCTGGATGAGATTGGATTTTTATAATAGTGGTGCAGTGATACCGTTTATCCACTTTAAGTAAAAAGGTCATTTGCCGCATCTACGGAAAGATGCACGGCACAACAGAAAAATCCCCTGCAAGCAAGCAGCTTGCAGGGGATTTTTATAATAGAGAATCTCCGTTTTAGAGATCGGCTAATTCAAGCACTTTTTCAACAGCAGCTTCGAGACCGTTAACATCTTTTCCGCCTGCTGTGGCAAAGTGAGGAGCACCGCCACCGCCACCTTGGATAAGTTTGGCTGCTTCGCGCACCATCTGTCCCGCATTAAGGGCGTTGTCCTTCACGAGGTCTTTGCTGATCATCACTGTTAAGAGTGGTTTGCCTTCATAGCTCGAACCCAATACGCAGAGCATCTTCTCGGGCAACTGTCCTGACACTTGGAAGGCCAAGTCTTTGACAGCGTCGGGAGAAATACCTGTGGGGAGTACGCTCTTGATTACCTTGATGCCGTTGATATCTTCAGCACGTTCGAGGAGGCTCGCCTTGATTTGTTGCACCTTCTGCTTCACGAAGTCCTCTACCTGAGCTTTCAGTCCACTGTTTTCTTCGATGGTTTTCTGAATAGCCGCCGTGAGATCCTTAGCGTTGTTGAAAAGTTCTTTCAAACTCGTCAGCAAGTCTTGTTGCATATAAACACTCTCCTCTGCTGCCTTACCGGTGAGAGCTTCGATGCGGCGAACGCCAGCAGCTACACTGCTCTCACTCACAATGCGGAACAAACCGAGACGACCGGTACTCTTGGCATGGCAACCGCCGCAGAACTCTACGCTGTTGCCGAATTGTACGACACGAACTTCATCTCCGTATTTCTCGCCAAAGAGAGCGATGGCGCCCATACGCTTGGCTTCTTCCATAGGTACGTTGCGATGATCCTGCAAGGGGATGTCCTCGCGGATACGACGGTTGACGATCTGTTCAACCTTACGTAATTCTTCGGGCGTCACTTTCTGGAAGTGAGAGAAGTCGAAGCGCAGATAGTCGGGAGTAACAAGTGACCCCTTTTGTTCTACATGGCTACCGAGTACTTCGCGGAGAGCTTGGTCGATGAGGTGAGTGGCCGTGTGGTTGGCTTCGCTGCCACGGCGCGCTTCGAGGTCGATTATTGCGCGGAAATCAGCTGCTGGATTTTCGGGTAGTTGTTTTGTTAGATGAATGGGGAGGTTGTTCTCGCGCTTCGTATCGAAAATCTGAACTGTTTCGTTCGCACTGCGGAGAATACCTTTGTCGCCCACCTGGCCGCCCATCTCAGCATAGAAAGGAGTAGTGTCGAGCACGAGTTCGTAGTAGGTTTGTTTCTTCTGCTGCACTTTGCGGTAGCGCAGGATATGGCAGTCGGCTTCTGTTTCGTCCCACCCCACAAACTTGTCTTCACCTTCGCGAAGTACTACCCAGTCGCCAGTTTCTACTGCCGCAGCATTGCGAGCGCGTTCCTTTTGCTTTTGCATCTCAACGTTGAAGCCTTCTTCGTCCGTCTTGAGTCCCTGCTCAGCGCAGATGAGTTCCGTGAGATCGAAGGGGAAACCGTAAGTGTCGAAAAGCGTGAAAGCCTTAGCACCATCGAGTGTGTCGCTACCAGCTGCCTTGGTTTCACGAATAAGTCCATCGAGCAGGTTGATACCTGTTGCCAAAGTGCGGAGGAAACTATCTTCCTCTTCCTTGATAACGCGGGTGATAAGCTCTTGCTGCGCAACAAGTTCGGGATAGGCTCCACCCATTTCTTTCACGAAGGTAGGGATGAGCTGATAGATGAAAGCCCGCTTCTGATTCAGGAAAGTGTAGGCGTAGCGCACTGCACGGCGCAAAATACGGCGAATCACATAACCCGCTTTCGCATTACTGGGCAACTGACCGTCAGCAATGGAGAAAGCGATGGCGCGGAGGTGGTCAGCAACCACACGCATGGCCACATCAACATTTTCTTCCTTACCGTACGTAAAGCCGGAGAGTTGTTCCTCTTTCTTGATGATGGGTTGGAAAATATCGGTGTCGTAGTTGGAGTTCTTACCCTGCAGCATACGAACCAAGCGTTCGAAGCCCATACCCGTATCGATGACGTGCATAGGAAGTGGTTCGAGGCTTCCATCCGCTTTGCGGTTATACTGCATGAATACGATGTTCCAGATTTCGATAACTTGAGGGTCATCCTTGTTTACCAACTCACGTCCCGGAACTTTTGCTTTCTCTTCTGCTGAGCGAGAATCGACGTGGATTTCAGAGCAAGGACCGCAGGGACCTGTGTCGCCCATCTCCCAGAAGTTGTCGTGCTTGTTGCCGTTGATGATATGGTCGGCTGGAACATGCTTAGCCCAGAAGCTGGCTGCTTCGTCGTCGCGTTCAAGGCCTTCTTCCTTAGAGCCCTCAAATACGGTGACGTAAAGGTCTTTCGGGTCGAGGTGAAGAACATCGACGAGATACTCCCAAGCATAGTCGATCGCTTTCTCTTTGAAGTAATCGCCAAAGCTCCAATTACCGAGCATCTCAAACATAGTATGGTGATAAGTGTCGTGACCCACTTCTTCAAGGTCATTGTGCTTGCCGCTCACGCGCAGACACTTCTGTGAGTCTGTACGACGGCGCGGTTCTGGATCACGCGTGCCGAGGATGATATCTTTCCATTGATTCATGCCGGCATTTGTAAACATCAGCGTGGGGTCGTCCTTGACAACCATCGGAGCAGAAGGTACAATCGTGTGTCCCTTGCTTTCGAAGAATTTCTTGTACGACTCGCGAATTTCGTTTGCTGTCATTATTCTGTATTTTTATTAGTTTTCTTTTTCTAAAGGTGCAAAAATACTGCAAAGTGGCTGAAACGCAAAGTTCCACACCTTGTTTTCCTTATTCTGTGCCCTTACTGGCGCCCGAAGAAAACAAGGCAAGCCCACTCACGCGAAGAATGTGTTCGCGGAGTGGGCTTGTGGAAATTTTACACCGTTAAAGGCGTCGCGTTAGAGTTTACCGATAGTCTTTGTGAGTTGCTGCCCCATACCGATGGTGTAGCCCTGGCTGAAGAATACAACGCGGTTGAACGTGTCGCCAATAATCACAACGGGGCGTTCGGGGCTTTGCGTCAAGCCGCTACCAAAGAGGTCGTTGGCCACTTGCTGTTTGCTATCGATGCCAAAGCGGAGGTTCTTCGGTAGGTTAGGAAATTCGCTGCGACGTTTCATGAAGGAGTCGTACTCTGCTGCCGTGGGGAAGAGCATCAAAATGGCGCGTCCCCAGCTTTCAAGCTCGGCACGACTGGCTTCAATATCGTGGAGAATATGGGTGCTCGGCTCATTGTTGGCTTTGAGTAATCCAACGATGAAATAGCCGCGCCCAGTGGTGGAGAGAACGCTCTTCTCTTTAGCTTCCTCAAGGTCGTGGTAGATGTTCTCGGCGTTGAACGAACCGATAACACTCACCTGGCTGGAATCCTCCCGCATAACGAGTTGCACAGTGGTGTCAGCCGCTACGGGGAACACACTGATGTGGCAGAGCACACTACCATCGGCTAAACGTGTGCCGGAAGTGAGCAGATAATCGCCGTGCTCCACTTCTACGCCCTTTTTGAATGTTTCCGCCCAAGTAGCGTTCTCGTCATAACCTTGCAGCTTTGGTAGTCCATCTTCGAGGCGCGAGAGGGAGAAGTGGGAATAGTAGGACGGATTCTCCATGAAACGACGCGGAGAATAGGAGAGGGCAAGGTTGGACAACTGAGAGTTAGCGGCAGCTTGCGTTGGACCGAAATCTACTGTTTTCCATTCGCCATCCCAATATTGGAAATTACTCGTCACTTCATCACGGCGGGCGGGAATGCCCAATGTGCGGCACATTGCCACGAAGCAGATACCTTTGGAAGTGGCTGAGGCTTCTTGAGAGGAGAGCACCGTGGCGGGAGCTTGAGGGATGAAGCGTGAAGCGGGTGTGGTGTCTGTCTTCACGCCATTTAGCTTCTGTATGATTGCCGCCACTTGTTCGTCGGTATGAGTGAATGTCCGGATCGTTTCCACGGTTTGAGCCAGCTCTTCGCGCCACGGTGTGAGCTCTTCCGTTGAGATGCGAGGGCAGAGCACGTAGTGTGAGTTGCGTTGGAAGTTCTCTTCGTCCACTTTCGTTGCGCTCGGTGTAGACAGCTGCTTTTCGATTTGTTCGATGTGGTTGATGATAACCCGCTCATCAAAGTCGCGCAAGTCTTTGGCTGTCAAACTTTCGAGTACGTACAGAACAAGATCTTTTTGCGTCAAATTCTTCGATAATATGCATACATTCTTTTCTTGGTTGAAATGTTCAAGCACATCGTAGAGCGCCATGAAGTTTCCCTCCGATTTTTTGAAGAGCGGCTGTAAGCGGGCAGCATCGTAGTTTAATACTTCGGCCACTTCCTCCACCTTCTTCTCGTTTGGCCAGACTGAAGGCCATTTCATGCGCTGAGCATCCTCTTGCGCCAATCGCTTATTGTTGAGAGCTTCGGCTTCGGGCGACACTTTCGGATAGTTGTTGCTAACGGGAGGAGGAGTGAGCGTTAAGTCAGTTTCAAAGCGATCGCCCGCTTTATGAGTAAGGCGTATCTCCGTGAGGTGTTTACCCTGATTCGGCGAAACTTTGGCAAAACCGTAGCGTCCATCCTTTGCTGCCCAAACAAGGAGATCGCCCTTTCCGCAGATGAGTGAGGCTTCACCGCGAGCATCCGACTGAGTGGAGTAGAGCGGATAAAATTCAGCATAATTGTAAAGACCGAAGCGCACCTTAGCATCGCGCACTTTGCGCCCTCTTTCATCAACAATGCGCACGCTGCGTCGTTCAACAGGAGCGTAGTTGTTGGTCACGTTGATAGTGGTTTGCAACGGATATTGCTGGAGGATTTGTTCGTCGCCTTGGTATCGTCCCATGACGGTAGTATTCATCAGCATACCACGCGCTGCGGGCTGATTGAACCACGCAATGTTTAATTCCGCAGCTGGTTCGCAAGCACCGAGAAACTGCCATTTTCCATCGACGTAAGCCTCCACCCACGCGTGGTTATCATCGGTGTGCGCCCAGCGCGGGGTGTACACTTGGCGTGCCGGTATGCCCACGGCTCTAAGAGCACTCACCGCCAGCGTACTCTCCTCGCCGCAACGCCCCGTAGTGGTGCGCATGGAAGCCAGAGGGCTGGAGGTGCGCGCATCTGAAGGGCGATAGGTCATCACCGAGTGGCACCAATGGTTTACTTCGAGAGCTGCATCGTGCCAATTCATGTAGCGCACACGTTTTCGGAGCACTTCGTAGGTTTTTATACGGAATGAATCGAGATGTTCATTGTTGACGCGAACGGGCAAAACAAAATGCAGCCATTCACGGTCGGGGATTTGTTTCCCCCAAGGAAAATCAGTGCGAGTTTGGAGCGCTAAGCGCGCATTATCCAGCATGAACTGTGGGTCATAATCCGTCACATCGGGCCAGTCCATGTAGGCATACAGAAATTGGAGCGCATCGCGTTCCTGCGGTGTCTTCGCCAGTTTCAGCGCTTCTTGCGGATGTGTGCAAACTGAATTTTTGAAGCGCTGTTGGAAATCGGCCTGCACTTCTTTCGCCGTTTGTGCTGTAGCTTGTAGGCAGAGAGCTGCCCAAAGCATCATCAGAATTTTTTTCATAGAGAATCAGTCTTTTCTTTGCAGCAAAGATATGAAAATTACAGGAATTTCTAAAAAAGAAAGCGGAAAGTGCGTAAGTTGGATAAGTAAAGGTGTTACGAGCGTAGGCAAATTCTGTTTTTTTATGTGGAAAAACTAAAAATGATGGGGCGAAATTCGCTGATTAAAAGCATTTTCCGCGCCAAAAGATTTTGTTTTTATATAAATAAGTACTACTTTTGCACCCGCATTGAGTCCGACGGGGCCGAAAAAGTGAAGAAAATCGAAGAGAAATAAAGGGACGTGTTGCCACACAGCACCGAACAGCGTGGATATTTGATAGATTCTTCCGCCTCCCGGAAAAATCCGTTTAAACAATAATTTATAATGTACGCAATCGTAGAGATTAACGGTCAGCAGTTCAAGGCAGAAGAGGGCAAGAAGCTCTTCGTCAATCACTTGCAGAATGCAGAAGACGGCCAAACTGTTGAATTTGACAAGGTGCTGCTGGTAGACGCAGACGGCACGGTAACTGTAGGCGCTCCCACTGTTGACGGCGCAAAGGTAGTTGCAGAAGTAGCTTCCAAGCTCGTTAAGGGTGACAAAGTTCTTATTTTCCATAAGAAGCGTCGTAAGGGCTATCGCAAGCTCAACGGCTATCGTCATCAGTTCACTGAGTTAGTAATCAAACAAGTTATTGCTTAACCCCTAAAATTATTTTAAGAAATGGCACATAAAAAAGGTGTTGGTAGTTCTAAGAACGGCCGCGAATCAGCTTCAAAGCGTTTAGGTGTTAAGATTTGGGGTGGCCAAACTTGCGTAGCAGGCAACATTCTTGTTCGCCAGCGCGGTACGGTTCACTATCCTGGTAAGAACGTAGCTAAGGGTAAGGACGACACTCTGTATGCTTTGGCAGACGGTGTAGTTGTTTTCCGTCGTGGTAATCGCGACCGCAGCGTTGTTTCCGTAGAGCCCCAAGCTGAAGCTTAAAGCTAAGGTAACTAACAATTTAAGAAAGAGGACATCGAACAATCTCGATGCCCTCTTTTTTGTACTTACTTCGGAATGATATAAGTCCTTATTGTATTTGGAAATGCAATAAGGATGTCGGCTGATAGCCTTATTGCGTCAGCTGATACGCTTATTGTGGTGAAGGCTGCAATAAGGATTGCGGGCATTTATAGGTAGGAAGGCTCTTCTCTGTCTGTTGTTTTTTGTTGTCACACCCTATAAGAAGCTGTTTTTCAGCTTATTTTCTCGTTCTGTGACAACGTGACAAGAAATTCCAAGTTTTTTCTGGTAGGAGAATGTTAGCACTAATAAACGAAAAAGAGCATATCCACGCAATGGGGGATATGCTCTCTAATTCTATTATGTATGACGTCCTTTTTAGAACATCTTTTCGGGATAAATGCCTTCTTCGTGCAATTTTGCGAGTTTAGCAACCACTTCGGGGCGGTCCTCCTTGTAAGTCACGCCGAACCATTGGCTGGTGGTGTCGAGAACTTCGCAAGTGGCTCCGTCCTTGTGGATGAGTTTGTCAACCATTAAGGGAATGAAGAATTCGCTCTTCAAGTTTTCCTGATTCTTCGGGTCGGAAAGGAATTCCTTAAACATCTCGTCGGAGTACTGGAAGTATTCGGGAGTGAAGCCCCAGAAGTTCATTGATACAGGGGTGTTGTCCTCAATAGCTACCCACTCGCCGTTGTCGTCGAGATACTTCACCACGCCGTCGAGGCGTTGAATCTTTGTGCGCTCTACAACACTGGTGAGGTGTTTATGGTCGTCGTTCTCACAAACGCCGCGAGAAACTGTACCTAAATCGGAAAGCGTATTGCCAACGCGGAAGCCCACCATGGCGTACTTCTTCTCAGAATTTTCAGGTAGTTCGGAGAGGAATTTACCCATCACGCGGAAAGCATCAGCACCATAGAAGTCGTCGCAATTGATAACAGCAAACGGTTCTTTAATCACTGACTTACCCATCATGACAGCGTGATTTGTACCCCAGGGTTTAGTGCGGCCTTCGGGAATAGTGAAGCCCTCGGGCAACTTATCGAGGCTTTGGAATACAACTTCGCAGGGGATGTGGCCTTCGTACTTAGAAAGCACCACCTTGCGGAAATCCTCTTCGAAATCCTTACGAATAACGAAAACGAGCTTGCCGAAGCCAGCTTTGATAGCGTCGTAGATGCTATAGTCCATGATCGTCTCGCCGTGAGGGCCAAGACCATCTAATTGTTTCAGACCACCATAACGACTGCCCATACCAGCAGCCAAAAGGAATAATGTTGGTTTCATGTGGTTTTATAGTAGATAAAATTAGTAATTATTCTATTTTCGTGACGCAAAGGTAGTACTTTCCGTTATAAATAGTTTGTCTTTAATGTGATTTATTACAACTTTCGGCGGATTTTAGAGACTCACTCTTTACTTCCTTCTGTTGCAATCTGGCTTATTTCCCCAAATAGGCTGCTGCAGCCTCAGCACAGCGCTCGCCATCGACACCAGCCGATACGATACCTCCGGCATAGCCTGCTCCCTCGCCACAGGGGAAGAGACCCTCAATGCGGATGTGTTGCAGGTTTTCGGGATTGCGCAGGATGCGAACGGGGCTCGACGTGCGGGTTTCGGCAGCAATGACGAGAGCTTCGTTGGTGAGGAAGCCGCGACTGCGCTGACCGAAATAGCGGAAGCCCTCCTGCAAGCGAGAGCTGATGAATTTCGGCATCCAGAAATGGAGCGGTGAAGAAACTACGCCGGGGGCGTAGCTCGACTTGGGTAGATCGTAGCTAAGGCGATTGTTCACAAAATCGGCCATGCGCTGAGCTGGAGCCGTTTGACGTCGTTGCCCTTGTAGCCAACACGCCTTTTCCAGTGCTTCTTGGAAGTACATAAGGCGTAGCGGATTTTCTGGATTAGAGAAGTCGGCGTGTGCCGCAGCGAAATGTTCGTCTTGCATAGCTTCAGCCATGAAGGGAGCTAGTTCGCCGTCGATGTCCTCAGGGCGAGTTTCTACCACCATTCCCGAGTTGGACCACGCTCCATTGCGGTTGCTCGGACTCATACCATTCACTACGATTTGTTCTGGTCCACTCGCTGCTGGCACTACAAAGCCGCCAGGGCACATACAGAAACTGTAAACGCCGCGCCCATTGGCTTGAGTGACAAAACTATATTCGGCAGCGGGGAGAAAACGCCCGCGCCCGTTGCGATTGTGATACTGAATGCTATCAATGAGCTGAGAGGGGTGTTCCAAACGAACGCCCACGGCAAGCCCTTTGGCTTCCACTTCCACTCCCGCTTGGTAGAGATAGCGATACACATCGCGCGCACTATGCCCCGTGGCTAAGATAACCGGACCGCGGAAGTGCTCGCCCGTTGCAGTCTGTACTCCCGCCACTTTATTGCCCTCGAAGAGGAAAGCGTCAACACGCGTTTGGAAGTGGACTTCGCCGCCTCTTTCGATAATCTGATTGCGCATGTTCTCTATCACGCGCGGCAACTTGTCCGTACCAATGTGTGGATGCGCATCGACAAGAATATCGGTAGATGCTCCAAACTGGCAGAAAACGCGGAGAATCTTATCGGAGTTGCCTCTTTTCTTGCTGCGCGTATAGAGTTTTCCATCGGAATAAGCCCCCGCACCGCCTTCTCCAAAGGAGTAGTTGCTCTCGGCATCCACTTTGTGCTCGCGCGAGATGAGGGCAATATCTTTGCGCCGTTCGCGAACATCTTTTCCGCGTTCGAGCACCACGGGGCGTAATCCGAGTTCGATGAGGCGCAAGGCGGCAAAGAGTCCACCAGGACCTGCGCCCACCACAATGACGCGGTCGGCGTGAGAAACATCCTTATACGCCACTTGCTCATAATCGAGAGCTGGCGGCTCTTCATTGATGTATATATTGAGGGAAAGATTCACGAAAACGGAACGTTGGCGCGCATCGATGCTCCGCTTGCGAATGTGGACGGCCTTGATAGTGCGCCCATCGCAAGCGAGTTCGCGAGCCACATATTCACGCAACACGCTGGGCTGAAAAGCCACATCGGGTGTTACGCGTAATTGTATTTGTTTTTGCATACTTAGTTTCTATTTTACAAGAGAAAAAGCACCGTGAACAATGGTTTTCTCAGTTGCTTCAACTCACGAGAGGTCTGTGCTCAAATCCTTATCCAAACAGTGCGCGGAGGGCTTCCGTGACAGTGCGAACAGGCACAAGTTCGATGCCAGGTGCTTTTATGTCGAGGCCTTTCATGCTCTGTTCGGGCAATAAGAACTGCTGGAATCCGAGTTTAGAAGCTTCGGCAATGCGCTGCTGAATACGTGTGACGGGGCGGATCTCACCGCTCAGTCCCACTTCTCCTGCCATAGCAACGCTACGTTCAATGGCGGTGTCCACATTGCTACTGAGCACACTGGCAATGACGCTCAAATCAATGGCGGGATCAGTTACGCGGATACCTCCTGCAATGTTGAGAAACACATCCTTTTGTCCGAGTTTGAACCCTATGCGTTTTTCCAAAACTGCCAACAACATATTGAGTCGGCGGAGGTCGAAACCCGTCGCGCTTCGCTGTGGAGTGCCGTATGCAGCCGTGCTGACGAGTGCTTGCACCTCGATGAGGAAGGGGCGAACGCCTTCGATAGCGGCACAAATGGCCACCCCGCTCAATCCCTCATTGGCTTGAGTGAGCAGCAGTTCGGAGGGATTCCCCACGGGGCGTAACCCTTCTGTGCGCATCTCGTAGATGCCGAGTTCGGAAGTACTCCCAAAGCGGTTTTTGATACTGCGAAGAATGCGGTAGAGGTAGTGGCGATCACCTTCAAACTGAAGAACGGTGTCCACAATATGTTCGAGCACCTTTGGCCCGGCAATGGCGCCATCTTTCGTGATGTGACCCACCAGCACCACGGGGACACTGCTTTCTTTAGCATATTTGAGGAGAGCTGCGGCGCATTCGCGAATTTGCGTCACACTCCCCGCTGCTGATTCCTGCGACTCGGTGGTCATCGTCTGTATCGAGTCAACCACAATGAGCTGTGGCTCCACGTTTTTGATGTGCGTGAAAATCTGCTCCATATTCGTTTCGCAGAGCAGCAAAATGTTGGCGGGAGATATGCCCAAGCGGTCGGCGCGCAACTTGATTTGCTGCTCGCTTTCCTCTCCGCTAATATAGAGCACACGCTCTTGGAGGTGTAAGATAGTTTGTAAGAGAAGAGTGGATTTGCCGATGCCTGGTTCGCCACCCAAAAGCACTAACGAACCCGGCACAAGGCCGCCACCCAACACGCGATTCAATTCAGCATCGTGCATATCTAAACGTGGAAGTTCCTTTCCCGAAACCTCCACCAGAGGGATGGGCTTGTTGCGCTTCAAGCCTCGCCCCAGCGCGGTATCAGCAATTGATTCGGCCGAAGAAGCACTCATCGGTCGGATGGTCATTTCTTTATAGGTGTTCCATTCTCCACAAGCGGGACACCTGCCGATCCATTTAGGAGAGTCTGCCCCACAATGGGAGCAGACATAGACTGTTTTCGATTTCAAAACTCTCTTACAGTTGATTCAGTTTGTCTTTGATGGTGAGCAACTCCTCGCGGATGTCCTGCAAGAGCGTAACCACCTCTGTTTTTTTCTCCTCTCCTCCGCGGTTTTTCTTGATCAGTTTGGCAGCAGCATCGAGTTTTAATCCGCGCACCTTTACCAGGTTATACACCACCCGAATCTTATTGATTTCATCTTGCGTATATTGGCGGACATTGCGATTCAGCCGTTTCGGAACAATTTGCGGAAAATGTTTCTCCCAATAGCGCAACAGTGTGGGCTGCACATCAAACATCTCCGCAACTTCGGAGATGGAATAAAACATTTTCAAGTCCTTTCCTGTATTATCGGGCATAAATAGAGCATTTTACGTTTATTAGGCGAAATTACTAAATTCCTACTAACTTCCCCAATTTCCGTATGCTTTTTGAGGAGAAAGAGAGGTCTAATCCTCGTAGCAAAACAAAAACGGCATCTGAGCAAATAGAGGTACTTTCTCATATCTTGCTGTCTTATTGCAACCCTTGATGGAATATGGACAAGTGCACTTTTATAAGGAAATGTTTGAAAAAATCAAAACGACTACTTATTTTTGTAAACGCTATACTTTTAGTCTTGTAAACTGTCGTCAATATGGTGAGGCTGTAAATGATTTTTTTAAGAAGCAATACCAAGAGTTTGCGAGCAATGCAGACAAAATAGAATATTAACTTAATTATTACAAATGAAAAAGTTTACTCTTTTCTTTCTGTTCTCTTTGATAGCCTCGACCTTTGGCATCAAAGCGCAGAACATCCAAGATGGCGTGCTGATAAGCTGGCCCATGGCATCGGGAGACATTAAGATTCCTGATGGTGTAGTTGAAATTGCTCCGAATTGCTTCCATGAGACCAGTGGTGAGTGGGGCGGAGAAGATGAATGGGGAGGAGCTCCCGCTTTTGGCATATCGCGTCGCTCCTCCAACGAAGAAATCACCTCTGTAGACTTCAACCAAGTGAAGAAAATCGGCAAAGAAGCCTTTAAAGAATGCAAAGGCATTAAGTCGGTAAAGATGCCGAATGTTGAAGAAATAGGTGAAGACGCCTTTGCCTCTTGCGACAACAACGGCTTCACAACGCTCGAAATGCCAGCCATTAAGCGCATTGGCAAGAACGCATTCTTCAGTTGCTCCTCACTCCAGAAGATTGTTTTAGGCGGCGTTTTGGAAAAGATTGAAAAGAATCCTTTCAACAACGACCCGAACATAACTGAATTTAAGATCATAAATGCGCAAGCAGCTTATGTGGTGGCGGATGGTACTGTGCTTTCAAAAGACAAGGCGGAAGCTGTAATCATTCTCCCACAATTTGCGAAGATCACGCTACCCGATGAGACAACGACAATTGCTGACGGTGCTGCTCAGAATGTGAAGACGCTGCAAACAATCATTGGTAAATCTGTGACAACGATTGGTGAATCCAGCTTCCTCTCTGCTGATGCTTTGGAAAGCATCTATCTTCCCAAATTAGAAAACGTAGGCTTCTTGTCATTTAGCCAAATCGGCGGTATAAAGCTCGTGGATATTCACGAAAGTACACAGTTTACAGCTTTTAGCAACTACAACAATGGCGGCCCAGCTGATAAAACTTCGTTGACGATCTATGTAGCCAACGAAACGGTGAAAACGGCATTGGAACAATATTATAAGAAAGCGAAGATTATTGTTGGTGCGCCAGCAAGCGAACTGAAGAAATATCGCGTAAACTTCAAGGTGGAACCGGAAGGTTCAGGCTTTATCGAGGCTTGGACAACGGGACCTGTCACTGTTGAAAACGGTGGGGAAGTGGCTGAAGGTAGCACGCTTAAAATGGAATGCCGCTATAAATTCACGACTTATGAATTCTCTCACTGGACGGTGAATGGAAATAGAGTTGACGGTGACCCTCAAAACGCGAAAGTTCTTGAGATTAAGTCGGTAGATCAAGACCTTAATATTGTGGCATATTGCAACAAACTCCCCGAAGGTAATCGCATATTCTTTAAGTCGGCAACGCCTGCTGGCGGTACGGTTACAGCCGTAATGGATGGTAAAGAAATTAAGAGTAGCGAGATTGTTCCGACCGGCAAGAGCGTTACGTTTACTGCAACGCCAGTTAAAGGCTACAATGTGACCGATTGGCTCTTTGAAGATCGCGATGGTAAGTACGTTGAGAAGAACGAACTGAAAGGTAAGACTACGTGGACGATTACGCCGACTGAGACTCTCGATTTCCTCGTTCGCTTTGAGCGCAACGAAGGTTCTGTTGTTATTAACTATGAAGAGCTTAGCGGCAATGGTTCCATCTCAGCTCGTACAGCAGAGGGAGCGCCTGTTGCCAGTGGCGAAGCTATAGCCAGTGGCAAAGATATTATCTTCATGGCTCTTCCGAAAACCGGATACAAAGTAGGTACTTGGATTGTTAATGATGAAGAGAGAACGGAAAAAGATCAAGAGTTGCGCATCAATAATGTGACGAGCGATCTCTCTGTTCGCTTGGTTTGCGAGGTATCAGGACACCAAGAAGATGACCACGCTCCCGTCATTGCTGGCGATACACTGGTGAAATGGAATGCTGTAGGTGATGTTGTTGTGCCTAACAACGTGAAGCATATTGCCGACTTTGCTTTCAAGGGCTCAAGTCTGACCGGTTTGACGATTTCTGCGCAGGTAGAAAGTATCGGCGAACTTCCCTTTATGTTCTGTGGTCAGTTGAAGAAGTTGGTTGTTGTACCTGAAAACCAACACTTCACTTCTGTAGACAATGCAGTTTATACAAAAGATGGCAAAGAGTTGGTACAAGTAGCCACAGCTTATCAGCAAGAGACCTTCTCGCTCCCCGCTTCGGTAGAAAAGGTGCGTACGGGCGCATTCACTTTTGCTATTCCTATCAAGAAAATTCTGGGCGGCAACGATTACTTCGAGACTGTCGACGGAATGCTCATCCGCAAGGCAGATCGTGCTCTGATGCACTATCCCTCATTCGTACAACCAGGGCAAGAACCAAAGCCTATCGAACTTCCGAATGATATTAAGAAAATCGAGAAATATGCTTTTGCTTTCAACTTCCTGCCACAAAAGCTCGTGCTTCCTGCTGATGTTGAAGTGTTGGAAGACTATGCTTTCATCGGTGCAGCCAATTTGGTAGATCTGAAGATTGAGCATTGTCAGGCACTGAAGCGAATTGGCGACTTCTGCTTCAAAGCTTGCTTCCGATTGGCAAGTTTCAACCTGCCGCAAGAGGGCGTTACTTATATTGGCGAGCAAGCATTGCAAGGCTCGGCTATTGTTACGCTCAATGTGCCCAAAGATGCAACTATCGGCGCTAATGCGTTCCGCGGCTGTCAGTCTATCGCAAAGGTATACTCTTATAGCACAACGCCTCCCGCACTCGATGAATCAGCTTTCGCTGATATTGTTGACATCGAAACAGCTACGTTGTATGTCCCGCAAGGTGCAAAAGAAGCTTACAGTCAAGCACCTGGTTGGAAGACCTTCACGAACATCGAAGAGTTCGAAGTACTTTCTGTAACGAATGCTGCACTCGATAACGTACATTTCTCTACGCAAGGTGAAATGCTGAATATTTCCGGTCTTAATAACGCGCGCATCTTGGTTTATAGCACAGAAGGCAAGAAATTAGCCGAAAAGAAGGCACACAATTCTATCTCTTTCTCTCTTGCTCATGGCTCCTATATCGTAGTTGTAAGTCAAGGGCGTAAGCAAATTGTGAAGAAAATAGTGCTTTAATCAATGCTACATTCTTCGCGTCCCGTCGAAGAAGAGCAAAATCCCTTTTAATCAGTCGGTGTATTTCTCCAAATAGAGGAGAAATACACCGACTTTTCCTTATTGCGTTTGCGAATACAATAAAGAAGCCAGCTGACAGAATAAGGGGGTCAGCTGGCGCAATAAGGATATTTTTATGCGTTCAAAACTTCGAGGATGTAACCGGTAAGATAAAGGAGTTTTTTATTGCTTCACAATCTTGTTCAGCACTTTTTGCAAGCGGCGAGCCAAGTGTGGATAGCGAGAGGAGAGTTCTTGCCCCTCGTAGGGACTGCGGCGAAGGTCGTAGAGTTGCGGCTTGAGTTGGTAGCCCGTCTCAATGTGAGTTTGCCAAGCTTCGGCGTAGCCACGACTGGCGGGGATATACTTCCACCGTCCCACGCGAAGGTCAACGCTGCGATTGTTGGGCATCGTAACAACGAAGTTGCGGTTGCGGTGAGATTTGCCGAGTAGCTGCCTCAGGTGTTGTCGACTGTCGGGAAAAGCCCCTTGAGGAACTTTTGCACCAATCAGCTGCGCAAGCGAAGCCCCCAAGTCGATATGTGATGAGAGTGCGTTGCTCGTTGTGCCCACTTTGACATGTTTGGGCCAGTAAACAATGAACGGAACAGCAGTGCCACCTTCGTAGCTACTGTATTTTCCACCGCGGAAAGGACCTGACGGATTGTGACTGCCCGCCAGCTTCCAAGCCTCATCGCGATAACCATCATCGAGTACAGGGCCGTTGTCGCTCGTGATGATGATGAGCGTGTTTTTGTCCAATCCCTTCTCGCGCAAAGCCGTCACCACCTGTCGGACGGTTTCATCGAACTGCAAGATAGCTTCGCCACGCAGCCCCATCGGGCTCTTACCGCGGAAACGCTCATGAGGGTAGCGTGGAACGTGTACGTCATTGGTACAGAGGTACATGAAGAAGGGCTTGTTCGCCTCTTGAGAAATGAAATTGATGGCGTGGGCAGCGATAGAATCGGCAATATCTTCATCGCGCCAAAGGGCTTTGCCGCCACCTTTCATATAGCCTATTCGGCTGATGCCATTGACGATGGACATATCGTGC
Organism: uncultured Alloprevotella sp.; assembly: GCF_963536905.1. Lineage (NCBI taxonomy): Bacteria > Pseudomonadati > Bacteroidota > Bacteroidia > Bacteroidales > Prevotellaceae > Alloprevotella > uncultured Alloprevotella sp. Next base: position 21,305 of record NZ_CAUTBW010000003.1, read on the forward strand.
CCATGGCTGGGCAGGAGTTTGAGCATCTCGGGATGAGTGCGTCCCGTTGGTTCACCAGGGAAGTTCTTCCGATAGCTCACTTGTATGGGTGCTGACGCATCATAGTTGGCCACGCGCCCTTGTTCTATAAACACACACGGCACGCGGTCGGCCGTTGCCGCCATTAGGTAATGATAGTCGAAGCCTATATCGGCAGGAGTCACATCGAGCTTACCGTTCCAATCCTGTTTCCCTGTTTCAGCTCCCAATCCCAAGTGCCATTTTCCGATGGCAGCCGTGCGATACCCTGCTTCCTTGAAGAGATCTGCTAAGGTGTATTCCAGCGGTTCGATAATAAGCCCCGCATCGCCAGGCGCCACATCAGTGCCTTCGCGGCGGAAAGGGTACTTACCCGTCAAGAGGGAATAGCGCGAAGGAGTGGACGTACTGGCGCAAGCGTGCATATCCGTAAAGCGAGCGCCGCGACTTGCCAAACTATCAACAACAGGAGTTGAAACGCGCTTTGCACCATAGCACGACAAATCGCCATAGCCCAAATCGTCCGCCACTAAGAGCAACACATTGGGGCGATCGGCACGCTGTGCCGCAGCAGCCATCGCCAGCAAACTGAGAGAAGGGAGAAGAAATTTAGATTTCATAAGTGTGAAGATTTGTGGCGAAGATACAAAAAATGGTTTTTCAAAACCACATAGCTAAACGTTTAATTCTTTTGTCCCTCTTTCTTTCAAAAGGATATGTGCCGGAGGAGAGATAAAAACTCAGGAAGGGGAGAGAACAGAGTTAGATATGCACTTCTTTTCCTTATTCCCTCCGATGAGTCGCACACCTTAGCATCCACTCTGTCTACTTTTTGGTTTCTACAATTACGGTTGGTCTCGCCTCTGGCCTAATGGTATAATTCTTAGGCACCAATATTTGTATAGAAATAATTTTCTGTGGTTTTACACCTTTGGGCAGGGCTGCTTCTAAGCACGTAGGCGATAGTTTGTAATCAATTATTGTTAGTAGTTTCTTAGGTTTTGCGACCTTCCCGTTTACGACCCATTGTAGTTGAGCTAAAGTATTGGTTCGTATCATGATAATATCTGATGGCGGCTTGCAGAAGACCTGTTGCTTTTCTTTAGGCAGTATTTGTATGGTATTAATGGCAAAGGGAGAAAGGCAACCTAAGCGCTTGGAAACAATCTGCTTTGCCGAGTCGGAGCGCATCTCGTCAACGCTTACACGTAAGAGAGAGTCGGGAACGAGTTGCCCATCTATGACACATCTCTGGGCAGAGGCACTCAACGAAACCAGTGTAAAGATGCTTATGAGCAGCAGTCTTTTCATTTCTACACAGGAAGAAGAGAAGATAAAGGAGTTAGTTTTCATCAATATGAGGGAATGAAAGCCCCCTTTGAGGCAATCGGTAGGGGCGTTAAAACGAGCAACTCTTCGCTCCTACCTGCCTCATTAAATAAAAGGCGGTGGAGCGAAGAGTTTGAAGGGGAGTTTCGGCTTAAAGGCCGCGTGCTTTCAGCAACCCCTTAGCGTCGGGCGCCGAAAGGCCGGTAAAGTCGGAGAAGATAAACATCAAGTCGCGCGTATTACCACGACTCAGCACCTTAGTGCGGAAGGCATCGCCAACAGCTCGCGTCAGTGCACCATGTTTCTCAAAATAGTCGGCTACATTCACCGCCAACACCTCGCTCCACAAATAACTATAATAGCCAGCTGCATAACCGCCGCCCCAAACGTGGTTGAAATAGGATGTGGAATAACGGGGTGGAATCTGTGTGTTGAGTAAACCGATCTCTTTCAGTGCCTTCGTCTCAAACTGTTGCGCATCCTCAGCTGTTGGGACTTCGGCTGAAGAGAGGCAATGCCAAGCCATGTCAAGGCAGGTAGCAGCTAAGTTCTCTCCGAGAGCATAGGCCGGCTGGAAATTGAGCGAACCGAGCATCTTCTCTCGCAAGGCATCGGGCATCGCCTCACCCGTCTTATAATGGCGTGCGTAGTGGTTGAACACTTCGGGTATGCTGGCAAACGACTCGTTGAATTGTGAAGGCATCTCAACGAAGTCGCGTGAGACGGATGTGCCGCTAAGCGTATTATATTTGCAATTGGAAAGCATACCATGCAGAGCGTGTCCAAACTCATGGAACATCGTCTGCGTCTCGTCCCAAGTGAGGAGCGTAGGTTGCCCCTCAGGCACCTTGGCATAATTGCAGACGTTATAGATAAGAGGCAACTGCTTGCGGTCGCTGCTCTGTTTTAAGAACGCACTCATCCAAGCACCACCGCGCTTCGTCGGTCGGCGGAAGTAGTCGCAATAGAACAGCGCCAACTGCTTGCCGTTCTCATCCAGCACATCGAAGACCTTCATATCTTTATGATACGTCGGTAGATCCGTGCGCTCGCGGAAGTTTAAGCCGTATACACGATGGGCAGCATAAAAGACACCATTGACGAGAACGGAGTCCAAATTGAAATAAGGTTTCACGTCATCGTCACTAAAACTATATTGCGCTTTCTTCATCTTGGCGGAATAGAAAAAGCGATCGTAGGGTTGCAATTGGAAGTCGGCACCCTCGGTCTGCCTTGCATAATCTTCGATGGCTTTTGTTTCAGCTTCAGCCTTTGGTTGGTAAGCCGCAATGAGTTGGCGCAAGAAGGCATACGCATTGGTCGTATTCTTAGCCATCGTATTCTCAAGCGAATAAGAGGCATAATCTTTGAAGCCCATCAGTTCAGCTTTCTCTGCTCGCAGGCGTGCTATTTCAACGATGAAGGGAAAGGTATTGTATGTTCCCGAACCATCTGTGCGATGAATAGAGGCATTGTAGACGCGCTCGCGCAAGGCCCTATTTTCAAGACTGGCAAGAATGGGTTGCTGTGTGGTGTTGGTAATGACGATGCAGTAAGGTGCTTTGCCGCCGCGCCCTTCGGCATCTTTCTTACATTGTGCTATGTCCGTTTCGCTCAACCCGCTGAGTTCTTTCACATCGTTAACCCAAACAGTAGCCTCGTTAGCGGCCTTCGGGAGCATATTCCCAAAGTCTTGTTGGAGTTTTGCCAAGCGGTTGTTAATCTCCTGCATGCGCGCCATCTTCTCTTTGGGGAGCAGTGCGCCGGCATGGGTAAAACTCTTATACACTTCTTCCAGAAGTTTTTTATCTTCACCCTTGAGTTGGTTCAACTCGTGGTCGTAGACGTATTTGATGCGCTGGAAAAACTTTTGGTTAAACTTGATTTCGTTTTCAAAGTTGGTCATCATCGGAATGACGGCAGCTTCGGCCTTTTCTAAGTCGGGCGTCTTGTCGGCCTCTGTCACGCAGTTGAAAATACCGGTCACACGATTCAGCATCTGCCCGCTCCTTTCGTAAGCAAGTATGGTATTGGCAAAGGTGGGTTTTTGCTTATTGTCGGTAATCTTTTTAATCTCTTGCCTTTGCGCAGCTATGGCTGCTTGGATGGCCGGCAGGTAGTAGTCGCCTTTGATCTTGCTAAAATCGGGCGCATTGTAGGGTAGTGTACTTGGTTTCATAAGTGGATTTACCATCTGGATGGTCTTCTTTGCTTGCAACTTTTTCGGCTGTGCCTGCGCTGTCAGCGTAAAGCAAGCAAGCCCTGCCGCAAAGAGTAGGTGTTTGAGCTGTGTGTGCATACTATTTTGGATTATATTAGGTGTGTATCTTCCGTTCTTCAACTTTTAGCAAATTGATGTTGCGAACTTACATAAATTTCCTTAGAATAGAAAATTTTGCAAATGGATATAGTGCAAGTAATGTACAAAAGCACTGCCGTCGCAAATATCCTTATTGCGTTTAGAAATACAATAAGGGTGTCAGCTGACATCCTTATTGCGTCAGCCGACACCCTTATTGTAGTGAAGAAAAAGAAAAGGAAAGCGGAGAATACTTGGAGGCACTCTCCGCCTAAGAGTTATTTTTTGTTGTCACATCGTCACGTTGTCACAAAAGAGATATAATAGTTTGAAAATTAGCATATTAAATGCGTGACAACAGTGTGACAACAAATTTTGTTCTTAATTTTGTTGTCACGCATCTAAACTACTGTCTATCAGTATGTTTACGCTGCTGTGACAACGTGACAACAAAAAATGACTTTTTCTCTGGTGAGAGAAAGAGTAGATTCAAATGCAACCTCCTTTTAGTTCCAGCTAAAAGTTGGCGCAGCGCATGATGTCGGCAAAGACACCTGCGGCAGTTACTTCCGCCCCAGCTCCATAGCCCTTGATGAGCATGGGGTAGTCGTGGTAGCGACTTGTGGTGAGCGAAATGATATTATTAGAGCCTTCCAAATGGTAGAAAGGATGCGTTTGGTCAATTTCGCGCAAACCCACCTCACCTTTACCATCGGCCCAAGTGGCAACGAAGCGCAGACATTTGCTTTCGGCTTCCAGGCGCTGACGACGCGCTTCAAATTCGGCATCGAGTCCCGGCAGTTTTTCCCAAAACTCCTCGAGCGAACCTTCGAAGAGCGAATTGGGGATGAAGAGATGCGCTTCGATGTCTTCCATGTTGACGCGGTAGCCACTTTCGCGCGCAAGGATTGTTAGTTTGCGGATAACATCCTTGCCCGAGAGATCGACGCGTGGATCGGGCTCGCTGTAGCCCTGCTCCTGCGCCATGCGCACCGCCTTTGAGAGAGGAATGTCGGCACTCAGCGCGTTGAACACAAAATTGAGTGTGCCACTCACTACGGCTTCGATGCGCAACACTTTGTCGCCCGAACCTGTGAGGTCGTTGATGGTGTTGATGATAGGAAGCCCCGCCCCAACGTTGGTTTCAAAGAGATATTTCACTCCGCGTTCCCGAGCGGTGTCCTTCAGGAGTTTGTAGCGATCGAAATCGGATGAGGCTGCAGCTTTGTTGGCTGCCACGATGCTCACGTTGTGGCTGAGCAAGGTTTCATACTGTCGAGCCACGTTTTCAGAAGCCGTACAATCCACAAAGACAGAGTTGAAACTGTTCATCTCAACGATGCGTTCCACCATGTGGTTGATACCACCCGGTTCACCATTCTGCATGGCTTCTTTGTAGTGGGCAGCATCGATTCCCTCAGGATGATACACCGACTGGCTCCTTCCGCTGACCCCCACGAGGTTGATGCGCAGGCGGCGTTCTTTCATGAGACGCTCGCGCTGGGCTGCAATCTGCTGGAGGAGGCTTCCGCCCACATTTCCCGTGCCACAAACAAAGACGTTGACGTCCTGATATTCGGAAAGGAAGAAGCTGTTGTGGAGCACATTGAGAGCTTTGCTCAGCATCTCCTGCTGAATGACAAACGAGATGTTCATCTCAAACGAGCCTTGCCCGATGGCACTGACAGAGATACCATTACGCCCCAACACACTGAAGAGTTTTCCAGCGATGCCCGGTGTGCGCTTCATGTTCTCGCCCACAACGGCCACAGTGGCCAGTCCCTCTTCGAGTTGCGCCTTGTTCATCGCTCCGTCCTCAATCTCAACGGCGAATTCGGCATCGAGAACCTTGCACGCCTTCTGTCCGTCTTCCGGCGTGATACAGAGCGATGTGCTCGTTTCAGAAGAAGTTTGAACAACCATGAAGACGCTGATACCATTCTGCGCCAGACAGGCGAAGATGCGGCGGTTTACACCGATGACACCCACCATGGTTGGGCCGCTCACTGTGACAACGCTCGTGCGATTAACGGAGCTGATACCACAGATGGGGGCTGTGAATGTGGATTCGCCATTGGCGGTGAGCGACATATCGCTGCTGATGACACTTCCAGCATGGGAGGGGTGGAAGGTGTTTTTTACGTAGATGGGGATGTTCTTTGTGCAAACGGGGTAGATAGTGGGAGGGTAGACCACCTTTGCACCGAAATTGCACAACTCCATTGCTTCGTTGTAAGACAACTGCGGAATGGTGTAGGCAGTAGGGATAACGCGCGGATCGGCTGTCATAAATCCGTCAACATCCGTCCAAATCTCCAAGGCTTCTGCATTGAGAGCAGCCGCGATGATGGCCGCCGTGTAGTCGGAGCCACCGCGCCCGAGATTGGTGATGCGTCCCGTTTCGGCATCTTTCGCAATGAAACCGCCACAAACAAAGAGTCCGGGATGCTTCCCGAAGTGCTCCACTATCCGGCGATTGGTCAGTTCGAAATCTACGAGCGTTTTGCCGTTTTGCACACGGGTGCAAACCACATCCAGGCTGTCAACATGACAAGCATTATCCAACAAAGCTGCCGTGATGAGCGATGATAAGCGTTCTCCATACGCCACGATGGCATCGGCCGTTTTCGGTGTGAGATCCTGAATGAGAAATACACCATGCAGGATGCTGCGGAGATCCGTTAGCAGATGGTCGAGATTCTCTAACAACTGCGGGCGGCGGCGCGGTTCAACAACGGCATTCACCATCTTGTGGTGGCGCTCCATCAGCGAATCGACACTTTCGGAATAAGCCGAATCGCCAGCTGCTGCCATGCGCGATGCGGCAATGAGTTGGTCCGTAACGCCACCCAGGGCACTGACAATGACCACCGCGGGGCGTGCCGTTGCTTCTACTATATTTTTTACGTTGAGGATGCTCTCGGGAGTACCCACAGAGGATCCACCAAATTTTAGAACTTTCATATTGGAAAACACCTCTTCTTCATTTTCCAGAGAGAACATGATGAGGAAGTTTTTAGTTTTTGCGGTTTAGTATTTATCTCACTCGTAAAGCCACCGTTCCCTCCTTCCCATGAGGGGAAAGGAGGGGAGGTATCGTAGCCTTTTGTTTCTGAGTCTTAATATTTCTTCTTTTTCCCCTTACTCTCGTTCTGTAAGCGGTTGAGAGCCGTTACTACATACGTGTAGCGGGTTTTTCCATCAGCAACGGGGAGCTTCAGAATGTTTTGTGGCGTGATGGTCAAGATGTGCGAAGCATCTTCTGTATTCACTTTCTCGCCGCGCGCAAAGCGATATACCACATAGTTGCGCACCTTGTTCATCTCGCTTTTCTCTTTGGGTGCTTCCCAGAAGAGATAATTTCCATCGGGAGCTTTGCGAACACTCAGATGGCGCACTTTCCTTGGCGTTTTTTTGTCGATCCACGGCATCAACGGTTGCAAAGCAGGGTAGCGGTGATAATATTGCTCCAATGCTCCAGCATAGTTGCCCTCGTTGCGAACAACAGCTACACTATACCACAGACAAGAACCGCTCACTCCTGGTAGGGTGCGCTGCAACTGAAACTTGGCAGGCATCTGATTTTGCGCAGGATTCTGAAGATCGGCAGCGCGCACGGTGCGCTCCACATCCTGTCCGATGACGAGCGGACGCGCCGAAGCATATTTGCTCCACCAACGGATGAGCGTGTCATAATCAGCCGCCTTGTGTCCAATCTCCCAATAGATTTGTGGAACGTTATAATCCACCCAACCGCGGTTAATCCAATAGAGTACATCAGCATAGAGATCGTCGTAGTTTTGCAAACCATTGGTGTCCGAACCTGGCACACCGCCGTTCTTTGCATTGTGGTAGATACCAAAGGGCGAAACACCAAACTTCACCCACGGCTTAGTGTCGTGAATCGTCTTATAAAGCTGTTCGATAAGCAGGTTCACGTTGAAGCGACGCCAATCGCCTAAATCCGTAAAACCATTGCCGTATTGGCGGAAAGTAGCCTCGTCGTCGAAGCGCGTACCGTTTGGGTAGGGGTAAAAATAGTCGTCGATATGAAGTCCGTCAATGTCGTAGCGACTCACGATGTCTTTCACCACCGTGCAGATATAGTCGCGATTCTCTTTCAGCCCTGGATTGAAAATCAACTGATTGTCGTAGCTGATAAACCGCTCTGGATGAATGCGCGCAGGATGGTTCGCCGCAAGTTCCTTCGTCGTTTTCGTCTTCGCCCGATAAGGATTGATCCACGCATGGAGTTCCATACCACGACGGTGACACTCATTCACCATCCACGCCAAAGGATCCCACAGCGGTTGCGGTGCTACGCCTTGTTGCCCCGAGAGAAAACGCGTCCAAGGTTCGAGACTGCTCTGATACATCGCATCGGCTTCACCTCGCACTTGGAAAATAATGGTATTGACATGGCAGCGTTGAAGCACGTCCAACTGATGCGTAAGATTAGCTTGCATCTGGTCGCGACTCATCCCCTGAAACTGCCCATTTATCATCTGTATCCAAGCTCCGCGAAACTCGCGTTTTGGCATCGGCACGCCCGCCAGCATCACAGCTGAGATGCACAGCGTCAGCAGCAAAATAAAGATTTTCTTCATATCGTTTCAAATTTTGTCGGCTAAATTAGTGAAAATATAGCAGATAGAAAAGTTTAGAGCTCTCTCCCCGCGCTCTGCAACTCTTGTCTGTCTCTGCTCTTTTGTAAGGCTAAGAGCAGAGATGTAAAATGTTCGTTTTCGTAAACAATAATAGATATGAAGTTGAAACTTGTAGTTATCGGCGTGAATCGTTATTTTTGCATCACATGAAACAGCAACGAGCTCTTAGGTTTTATTGAGAAGAGCGTTGTTGTATAAAACGATAATCATATATGGGATTGAGAGATTTATTCAAGCGACAACTGCGAACAGTTGTGGAATGGAAGGAGCAAAACGGGCAGCTGCTCTTCCATCTGATGGAGACGACAACGGATGAAATTAAGAATGCAAGTAAGTTGATTGTGGCTCCAGGTCAGGGCTGTGTGGTAGTGTACGACGGTAAAGTATCGGGCGTACTGACAGAGCCTGATGTCTACTCGATGGAAACCGCCAATCATCCTTTCATCACGTCTTTGCTCAATTTGGCGCAACGCTCTGAGAGCGAACACAAAATGCGTTTCTATTTCTTCCGTACGGCAGAGGTGGTAAATGTATTGTGGGGTACGGCTTCTCCTGTCAAATATATTGAGCCAGATTATAAACTACCCGTTACGTTGGGGGCATGTGGTAATTTCTCTATAAAGATTGCCGATGCCGGGCGTATGTTTACAACGTTGTTGGGCACGATGAGCAATTATAGTGTTGCTGACGTGCAAGAGTTAGTATCGTCGCGCATTGTTGCCCCTCTCTCTTCTTTCTTAGCGGAAAAGGCTTATCCCTATCGTGAAGTAGACAGTCATTTGATGGACTTATCGAACGAATTGAAAGAACGAACGGCTACAGAGTTGGAACAATTAGGGTTGGAACTAACCGATTTTCGCGTCAATTCTGTCACTTTCGATGAGGACACCATGGAGCGCATCGGACGTATTGCCAATATGACGGCTGAACAGAGAGCTGCTGCGGAGGTCGACCTCGACTATGTGAGTATGCAGAAGTTGGAAGCTCTTCGCGATGCTGCGCGCAACGAAGGCGGATTGGCTGGTGCTGGTTTGCAACTCGGTGCTGGCGTTCAATTGGCGAAAGATGTGTTTAAAACACAAGCTGCGGACGATTCAACAGAGCGATTGCGCAAACTCAAAAAGTTGCTCGATGAACAGCTCATCACGGAAGAAGAATACGAGAAAAAGAAAAACGAAATCCTCTCTCAATTATGAAAAAAGTAATTGTTGCAGCGATAGCTCCGCTGATTGTAAATATAGTTGCAGGGCTCCTCTTGTCCGCCTACCCATTTGCCAATATGCTCATGACGAACTTAGCTATCCTTGTGAACGCTCTGCTGATAGGCATCTTGTTCCAGATGGAAGCTGAGAGCACTCACCGCTTGAGTCTAGGCATGATTTTTTTAGTAGTGGGCATAATGGAGTTTTTTAGTGGTTTCTTTGCTCCCGCTCGTCTGACGGACAACTGGTGGATCATTCTCTTTGTGGCTCTGACGGCTGCACAGTGTGTGCTGACTTATCTCACTATACATTACTCAAAGAAGGCATAATCATAACGATATAATGGCTACAAAGATACGAGCAGTGAAATGTCCCAACTGTGGAAGCGAGAAGCACGATCAGTTGGACAGTAAGCGCTTTCGATGTAAGAATTGTGGAACGGAATTTTTTATTGATGACGATGATATAAATATCAACGTAAATCATCGCTACGATTATAGTCCGCCTCCTATTCCCAATATCAGCGGCCCCTCAAAACTGATCAACCTATTTGCCATTGCAGCAGTGAGTATCGTGACCATCATTGTTGTCTTTGGCTCAATGCTTTTTAGACATTCCTCATCTTCACCGTCCTCTCTTTTGAATGAAGATACTACGGTGGAAGTTGATGAGGATTATAAGTATATCTTTCCCATGTCGCGAGGAGAAAACGTCTGTTTTTTCTATCTCACACGCCGTTGCTACGACAGTGATGTAGCAAATAAAGGGAAATATATTGACGGCTATTATTATGGTTTTCGTGATGCCCAGTCTGGAAAGATTCTCTCCGATCACTTGCTGATTTCTAGTGAAGATGCAAATAAGCTCAACGGTTTTTCATTTAATTCTGATAACATACGCTATTTCCATCAAGTAGGCCGTTGGTATATCATCGTCTCGCCGCGCTATATTTATGAAATAGACCCTGTTTCACTAACGCTCAAGGAGGTGACGAAATCGCTCTTTGCTAAAAAGACAGCGATGAATACAGGACTATCGCAAGTGGAATTTATCAGAGAGGATACAGGAGAGGGATTCTTGGTCACTAACAATATGGCTGACACATATTACTATTTCCCCGGCACTGACCGACTCTACACCAAAGAAGCTTTCGAGTATGCTAGAACGCTGCCTCCTTCAGCGCTGCAAAGCGAAGTGCGCGATAGTGTCTACTATTGGTTGCAGCGTACAGAGAATAAAAAGAAGAACCGACTGTGGAAATTACATGTTAAGTTCCACCTTGGTGATCCGCAGGACTCTTATTATTTCTCCGAAAATATGATAAATACATGGGACGGCGACCATCGCCTTATCAACTATGCGCCTATATCCGATACCTTTGTGGCTTTCCACACGGCTATTATCTATCAAGATGCCAACTACATTCTCCTGACCTACACGCCTACGATAGCTGAGGATGCCAACACCGTATTTCAGTTGCGCCGCACTGATGGTCAGATTCTTTGGACGAAGCCTCTTGAGGAACGTCTCAGAGTAGGCCCTGCTGCCCGTAATAATAAGAAAATATGGGTGAGAGTAGAGACCACTTATCGGGACAAGTCGAACGACGCCTATTGCTATAGCTTTGATTTAGCCGACGGTAAGTATGAGAATCTGTACGTTTTCCCAACCGAATATAAACTCTCTACAAAATGAAACAAGTATTTCTGTTCCTATTGCTTTTTCTCTCACTTTCTGCTGAAGCCCAAATCAAGAAATTTGAAGATCGATATCCTGATGGAAAAATCTGTGCCACGGGATTCAAAGACAAAAAAACGGGAAAATTTGAAGGACATTGGAAAGTTTATTCCAAGCAGGGAGATTTGATTGAAGAGTGCGACTATAAGGACGGACTGGAGGATGGAAAACTCATTCGTTATAATTTCTACAACATTGTGAGCAGTATCACCGAATATCGCAATGGTAAGAAAGAAGGTAAATACGTGAAATACTACGAACCGGAAGATTCCCATGATAAACCACCGGTTTATATCATCGCCACTTATCAGAATGATGAGTTTCAAGGGATGCATTATACCTTTGAGAGAGATGGGAAAATATCCAAGCGTACTCGTTACGAAGACGGATGGGTTGTGGCTGATACAACAATAACTGATGATGGTATCTATTATGAGCGAATTGTTACGGATCCAAAGTATCCTCAATACTCCCGAATGGAAAAAACTTTCGTTCCCTTCAACAAGGCGAAAGCAGAAAATAGCGAAGAAACACCCAAAACTCAGTCACGCCCCCAAGCTTCTCACGTCGTAAGGCGTTCTGCTTCTGCTTCTGCTCGTCGCAAAGCCTCCAAATCGCAAAAGCCGCAAAAGCAACATCCCGTGGTTCAGAAGAGCAAGCCTCGTTTGCAAACCACGGAAAACGGCGTTATAGTGGTTAAGTAAAACTACTCTAATCTCAATAACCTAACTAGTTCCCTTGAAAAAGCAAGCATTATGATAAAACAAAAAACAATAAACATTTGTGCTGTGCTCCTCGCTGGAGTTATGGCTTTATTCGCATTTCCTCTGTCAGTTCAAGCTCAGAGCAAAGAAGCTTATGTGGTGAAAAGTAGTGATGAAACAACTCTCACGTTCTACTACGATACTCAGAGAGCTTCTCGCGCAGGCACTGTGTGGGGGATAGAGCAGGAGAAAGAGGATGAAAATTACAACACGTATCACGCTTGGACTGGAACGTGGGATGAACCTGAAGCAAAGGTACTCAAGGCGGTCTTCGATGCTTCGTTCAAGGACTTTCGCCCAACAGCAACGGATCGCTGGTTCCTATACTTCCCTAATCTGAAAGAAATCAAAGGACTGGAGAACCTCAACACCTCTGAGGTGACGGAAATGAATGCCATGTTCTCCTATTGTGGAAGCCTCTCCAGTCTCGACCTTTCAAGCTTCAATACATCGGCCGTAACCACAATGTCTTCTATGTTCGCCAGTTGCGGAAAGCTCACCACGCTCAATATCTCCAACTTCGATACAAAGAATGTGAAAGAGATGTCCGATATGTTTAATTCTTGTTCGGCTCTTACTGACCTCAATCTTTCGAGTTTCAATACATCTGCGGTAACGGATATGAGTGCTATGTTCTATGGTTGTGAGAAACTTTCTAAGCTCGACCTTTCCCACTTCGATACGAAGAAGGTAAAGGCAATGATGTATATGTTTACGAATTGTGCAGCGCTACAAACTCTTTATTGCAATGATGATTGGACGTGTGAAATTTCTGATGAAATGTTCTTGGGATGTACAAATCTCAAAGGTGCAGTAGCCTATGATGAAGACAAGGTCGATGTCTCAATGGCGAATCCCACGACAGGATATTTCTCTAAAAAAGAAATTTCGGGCATCCTCACCACCCACCATGATGCTGAAAATATCAAGGCAATCTATTCTCCTGAAGGGAAGAGGCTCAACGAGTTGCAGCGTGGACTGAATATTGTCCGCATGAACAACGGCGCCACTCAGAAGATTCTCCGCAAATAGCCATTACCTATTTCCGCAATTCTCCGCAAATAGCGGCTTATATAATAACCCTCTATCTGCAATACCCCTTTGGGTGTTGCAGATTTTTTGTCATATATTCCACCGCGACCACAGTAATACAGACTATCTTACGCCTCCAGCCAAGGACTGTAGGGCACTCACAAAAGTCATCCTCTCCCACCACAGCCGCAGCAAAACAAAGTATCTCACGCCTCCAGCGGAGGCGCACCATGCGTAACCGCGGGTGATGCCCGAACTATGGTGAGGGAGAACCCGTGGACAGGTGGCAGCACTAACTTCCGACGAAGGAAGCGTCGCACTGAAAGCGTAGAGGGAGTATTATCTATCTCTCCTCCTATAGAAAAAACTCGATTTTGTTGTCACGTTGTCACGGAAGAGGCGAAGATGCTGATAGAGAGGAGCTTATGTGTGTGACAACAATTTTTCTTTGTTGTCACACCGTTGTCACCCTCATAAAGTGTACATCCTCAGGCGGTTATGCTCAAAGCGTGACAACGTGACGACGTGACAACGAAAAATAAAATCCTGGGAGGAGGAGAGTGGGTGCTGTGCGACGCTTCCTGCGTCGGAGGTTTGTGCATCCCTTTCCCACGGGTTCGCCCTTTGGGCATCACCCGCGGTTAAGCATGGTGTGTCCCCGCCGGGGACAGTGAGTGAATACGTTACATCGCAGTGGGTGTGAACACAATAAGGGCGTGTGCGGATAGGTTTATTCTATGTCCTGACGCAATAAGGGTGTCGGCTGATGCAATAAGGCTATCAACTGACATCCTTATTGTATTTCCAAACGCAATAAGGATATCTGTGAGGGGGAAACGGCGGAGCAGAAGTTGGTGCTGTGGGTGGCTTCTGGCGTAAAAGGTGAGGGATGATTTGTGGCTGAAATCTTCGTTGGAGAGCGTGCTATTGTGCTTCCGCATTGAGTCGGAAGCGGCCGTTATGGTAAGTGATGCGTTCTTCCTCAACAAGTTGTTCGAGAGTCGCCGCAAGGTCTTCAGCGCGGAAGCGCGCATCTTGCAGTTCGGCAAGGCGATGCGGGCGGCGGTCGGCAAGGATGTTGAGGATGTGCGCATCCAGATGAGGCGCACCTTTGAGGAGTGCTGCACGCTCAAGGCATACGTCACACTGTGCACAGTCGGCCGTTTGTTCTTCTCCAAAATAGTGGAGCAGGTAGCGGCTGCGGCAGGTGTCAGAATGTGCCGCATAGTTGAGCATACTATTGATGCGTGTTTCATAGACGGCCTTTCGCTTGTCGTAGACTTCAGGTGAGAGGACAATATCCTTTCCCTCCACGCGGCGTTGAAGGAAAGTGATATAGGGCGTTTTCTTGCGCGGGATATAATGGAGAATGCGGCGGCGCGTGAGCCCTTTCAGAATCTCATACACCTCATGTTCCGACCATCCTGAATCCATCGCCAAGCGTTTTTCCTCGATATTGACATAATCGGAAAAAAGGCCGCTATAATCGCGCAGGAGCGCCTTGAGTACATCGTTGCCCTCGGGATAGTCGCGAATGTGATACAGCTCCTCCCGACTCACGAGCATCTGAACGCGCGAGGTGCTCTCGCTTTCTTCTTCATAGTGGAGATAGCCAGCCCGCATGAGGAGATTGAGGGCACTGACAACGGGAACAGGGAAACAATGGAAGCGCAAGCAAAACTTGTCGAGATTGAATTCATAACGTACATTGAAGCCATCGCCCACAGCCAGTTGAAAAAAATAAGCCAGTTTGTTGTAAACCTCACGCACATAGTCTTTCTCGGGAAATGTCTCGGGCACACGTCGCGAGAGTTTGCCATGGTCGGAATTGTTGTATAGGAGTACGGCATACGCCTTTTTCCCATCGCGTCCCGCTCGCCCTGCCTCTTGAAAATAGGCTTCGATGGAATCTGGTAAATCCATGTGAACCACTATGCGCACATCCGGCTTGTCGATACCCATACCGAAGGCGTTGGTAGCCACCATGACGCGCGTATCATCGTCCTGCCATGCCTTCTGCCGCACGTCCTTATCCACATTGGTCAGTCCCGCGTGGTAGTAGAGCGCGCGGATGCCTGCTTCATTGAGGGCCTTAGCCGTTTCGGCTGTGCCCTTTCGGCTGCGCTCGTAAACGATGGCGCTGCCAGGGACGCTGTTGAGAATGTGGAGGAGTTCTTGGAATTTATCAGAGGTGCGGCGCACGACGTATGCCAAATTATCCCGCGCAAAGCTCATGCGATGCACTTCGCTGTCGGGGCGGAATGCCAACTGGGCGCAGATGTCGTCGACAACCTCGGGAGTGGCCGTTGCCGTAAGGGCCAGCACGGGAGCATCGGGGAGCAATTTGCGCACCTCGGCAATCTGGAGATAAGAGGGGCGAAAATCATATCCCCACTGGGAGATGCAGTGGGCTTCGTCAACGGTGATAAAGGAAATGTGCATATGAGCAAGTTTCTGCTGAAAGAGCTTCGTGCCAAGGCGTTCGGGCGAAACATACAGAAACTTATAGGCGTTGAAAATAGCGTTGTCCAACACCTGGAGTACTTCATCATGGGAAAGACCCGTATAGATGGCGGCGGCAGTTATGCCTCGCCGGCGCAAGTTTTGCACCTGGTCTTTCATCAGTGCAATAAGGGGAGAAACCACTAAGCAAGTGCCCTCCATTGCCAGCCCTGGCACTTGGAAGGTGATGCTTTTTCCACCGCCCGTGGGCATAAGTCCCAGTGTGTCGTGACCAGATAGAATGCTCTCTATGATAGGCAACTGGATGCCGCGGAAAGCGGGGTAGTGCCAATAGTGGGAGAGAATGGCGGAGGGAGACGAGAGAGACTCCTCCGTTAGCTTCTGCTGAGAGAAGAGAGAGGAGCTGAGAGTGGGTGTTTCGCCGATGTGTTCGGGTAGAGGAATGTTGGACGAGGGGAGTATGCCTCCCTCCTCATCTTCCTTTGAGGGAAGAGGTGCTGCTGCGGCATTCGCCCATTCGGGGAGTTGTGAGCTGTCGTCCTCAGACTGGGAGGGAGAAGGAGGCACTTGTTTTTTCATTCGCAAGGTTTGATGTCGACAATCTGCAATTGCACCTCGCCTCGCTTGTGCGTATTCTCTTCGATGGAGTAGCAGATGTCGAAAGCGCGCTTCGTCTTGATGTAGCGCGCCTGACTACTCTGTCCGAAAGCAATACCATTCATCACCGTATTGCTCTTATTGTCGACAAGTTCCAGCTTGATGTGTTCTTGCCCACGTCCCACTACCTTACTTGTGCCATAATCGTAGACACGATGGGTGCAAAAGGTGGGGCGAGCATTATCAGGCCCGAACGGAGCAAACTTGCGTAACTGTCGGTAGAAGTCGAACGTGATGTCGCTGAAGTCGAGCACGGCGTCGACCTCGAGCGTTGCTTCCATTTGTTCGTCGAGGATGTGGTTTTCAGCATATTCCTCAAAGCGACGAGCAAATTCGGGTACATTTTCCACGCGCATAGAAAGTCCGGCAGCGTAAGTATGACCACCGAAATTATCCAGTAAGTCGGCACAACTGCGCACGGCTCCATACACATCGAACCCCGATACCGAGCGCGCCGAACCAGTGGCTACGCCCTCACTCTCCGTGAGCACCACGACGGGACGATAGTACTGTTCGGTGAGGCGTGAAGCCACAATACCGATAACGCCTTTGTGCCATTCTTTATTAAAGACCACGATACTCTTGCGTTCTTCGAGATCGGGCATTTCTTTAACGTGGTTGACGGCTTGTTCTGTCATTTGTTTGTCGATGTCCTTGCGCATCTCATTGAAGAGGTTGATGCGCTCGGCCATCTCTACTGCTGCCGAATAGTCCTGTTCCACCAAGAGTTTGACAGCTTCTTTGCCGTTTTGGATACGTCCGCTCGCATTGATGCGCGGCCCTATCTTGAAGATAATATCATTCAGTGTTAGTTCGCGCTCGCTCAGACCGCACACCTCAATGATGGCTTGTAAACCAACGGAGGGATTGGAGTTGAGACGGCGCAGACCATGCCATGCCAAAATTCGGTTCTCTCCCATGATGGGCACAATATCGGAAGCGATGGACACGGCGCAGAGGTCGAGCAGCTCCATGAGTTTGTTGAACTCGATACCGTTGCTAACGGCGAAAGCCTGCATCAGCTTGAAACCTACGCCGCAGCCGCTCAAGTGGTCGTAAGGGTAGTGGTTGTCGGTGCGCTTTGGATTCAGAATGGCAACGGCGGGAGGCAGCACTGCATCGGGTACATGGTGGTCGCAGATGATGAAGTCGATACCCAAATCCTTGGCGTAAGCAATTTCCTCAACAGCCTTGATGCCACAGTCCAATACGATGATGAGTTTCACGCCCGTTTCGTAGGCGAAGTCCACACCTTTCTTCGAAATGCCATATCCCTCTTCGTAGCGATCGGGGATATAGTAGTCGAGATTGGCATAATACTGGAGGAGGAATTTATAGACGAGAGCCACAGCCGTACAGCCATCAACGTCATAATCGCCGTAGATCATGACGCGTTCCTTGCGAGCCATAGCATCGTTGAGTCGGCTAACAGCCCGCTGCATATCGTTCATCAAAAACGGGTCGTAGAGATCCGTTAGTTGGGGCTTGAAGAAACGCTTTACTTCTTGCGGCTCCCGAATGCCACGATCGAGGAGAAGTTTCCCAAAGACGGGGTGAATTCCCGCACGTTGGGCTACTTCTTCAGCTTCGGCCGTTGCTTCCGGCGATGGCTTCACGTAGTTCCACTTATATTGCATGAGAGTTTTTTTAAGAACAAAACGTCCGTGACGAGGGACGAAAAAAATCGAGAAATGGACGAATCAGTGTCCCAAAAGTTTATCGACGTTTCTTTGTGGTCTGCTTCTTCTTCGCTGCACCAGGTGTAGTTTGGTTGCGTTGAGGAGTAGACACAGAAAAGGCAGAAGCTGAAGTATGTTGTTGTGGCTTGTAGTATTTCAACGCCTCTGGCAAATCCTTCTGAATGGCCAAAATGCGATGTTCATCAGAGGGGTGATCAGAGAAGAATTCAGCGGGTTTACTGCCACCGCTTGCAGCCATGCGTTGCCAAAAGGCCACCGCCACCGTGGGGTCGTAGCCAGCCATGGCAGCAAAGATAAGCCCCATGTAGTCGGCTTCGCTCTCGTGATTGCGGGAGAACTTGCGCAGCACGCTATTGGCGCCGAATCCGAAAACCTCGTTGCCCAGCGCTTGCCAAGAGCTATTGGTGGTTGCGCCCAAGATGGCACTAAACGCTGTTGCACCATATTGCGCCTTCATGCGCTTCGACATTTGCTCGGCACTATGGCGCGCCACAGCGTGGGCTATCTCGTGTCCCAAAACAATGGCTAATGATGCTTCATCTTTGGTGTATGGCAGAAGACCTTCATACACCACAATTTTTCCGCCAGGCATACAGAACGCATTGACGTTCTTGTCCTGGACGAGGTTGAACTCCCAAGCGTAGTTTTTTATCTCCTCCGCACGGCCATTCTGTATGAGGTAATTCTGAACAGCAGTGGCCAGTCTGTTTCCTACGCGTTTCACCATTTCTGTGTTCTGCTTATTGGTGGAAGGTATGGCTTTGCTCATATATTCTTTGTACTGCTGATTACTCAACGCCAACACTTGTGCGTCCGTAACGAGTAAGTTCTGTTTGCGCCCAGTGAGAGGTACTGTTGATGTTGTTCCGCAGCCCACTAATAAGGACATTGCCAAGATCAACAGCAGAGAATGTATCTTCTTCATATTTCTTTTCTTTATTGTATTTTATTCCTATTATCTGCAAAAATATAAACATTTCACAAGAAATACAAGCTAAACAATCATACTTATAGCTTTTCTCTGCTTTAGGTATGGATCGTTGCCTCCTTTTCTTACAACAGTTCGCCCAAACGATGGATGATAAATTCGGGGTGAGCTGTTTGAAGCATTGCTATGTCGTGGTTGCCGTAGCTCACGGCGCAGGTGTGGCAACCGGCGCGATTTCCCATCTCGATGTCGAAGGTGGTGTCGCCCACTACGAGGGTGGAATCCGCCGCGAGGTGCATCCTGTCGAGGAGGGCCAAAACCATATCGGGCGCGGGCTTGGGTGTGATACCGTCGTCGAAAGTCACGTTGGTTTCAAAATACTTTTGGATGTCGTGCCGCTCAAGGATCAGTTCGAGACTGTGCCGATTGCGCGAAGTTACAATCGCCATTCTGATGCCTTGCTCATGGAGCTGCTCCAGCGTGGTCTTTACCTCGGGAAACAACTCTATGGTGGGAATCTCGTGAGTCATGAAAAGCTCGGCGTAGATACTCACCGCCGTAGCTGCCTCTTCTTTGCTAAATTCTCCCAACCTGCAAAATGCTTGGTTGAGCGGCAAACCGATACTTTTCACCATAGCATCCTCCTCGGGAACGGGGCGACCCATCGCCTCGAAAGAGGCGCGCAACGTGGCAACGATACCAGGTGTTGTGTTGGCCAATGTGCCATCGAAATCGAAGAGGATGCCGCCCTTGTGCGTACGGCACTGTGCGAGGAGCGATGCGGGAGTAGTAGCTGCGGAAGAGGAAATCGTGGAGTTTTGCATAAATATGTCTTAGTTTTTGTGTGTGCTGTAGATAAATAAGCGGCCTCTGTTCTTTACTATAACAGAGGCCTTCAATTTTTTATTTCTTAAACGGTTTTCTAAATGTACACCCTTCTTTCCAGCGCGAGCAGCCGTAAGCCGTTTTGCCTTTGATAACCTTGCCTTGTCCGCATTCGGGACATTGGCTGCCCACTCTGATGCGCGGCGTCTTTGGTTTGCTCGCCGCCGTATCAGTAGTTGCTGATGAGCTTTTCTTTCTGGTTGTTTCAGCTGGTAGTTCCATCGTCACATGGCGATTACTATTGTCGCAAAGCACGTCGTGTACGATTCGTTCTATCTGTTCTTTCAGTCCGTTGATGAATTCTGCCGGTTCATACTCGTGGCGTTCTATTTCGCGCAAGAGTTTCTCCCATCGTCCGGTGAGTTCTGCACTTTTGAGCAAGTCCTCTTTTATCAGTCCGATGAGTTCTGTTCCCGTAGGTGTAGGGAAGAGCGATTTGCGCGTCTTGCGGATGTAGTTGCGGCGGAAGAGTGTTTCGATAATGGCGGCTCGTGTGGAGGGACGACCTATGCCGTTTTCTTTGAGCGCATCGCGCAGTTCGTCATCATCCACCTTTTGTCCAGCCGTTTCCATAGCGCGCAGCAGCGTAGCTTCGGTGTAGGGCTTCGGCGGCTGCGTCATTTTTTGCGTTAGTCCTGGCTGGTGTGGCCCTTGTTCGCCCTTTTTGAAATCGGGCAGCGTGCGTTCGTCGTCGCCCTGCTTGGCGTCATCATCGTCCTCTTTCTTGTCGCGTGCAAACACATCGCGCCAACCAGCCACCAGTATCTGCTTGCCGCTCACCTTAAACGGCACATCGGCAGCCTGGCCTTCAACGGTGGTTGTAGCAAACTTGCAATCGGGATAGAATGCAGCGATGAAACGACGGGCGATGAGATCGAAAACGGAACGCTCAATGTCCGTCAGGTTGTTAGGCTTCTGTCCGGTAGGAATAATGGCGTGGTGGTCCGTCACCTTTGATGAGTCGAACACCTTCTTACTCTTTTTGAGTTGTGTGCCACGGAGCGGCTGCAAGAGTTCGCCGTAGGCTTCAGAAATGCCATTGAGAATGTTCTTACACTGCCCATAGATATCGTCGGGCAGATAGGTAGTGTCCACACGCGGATAGGTAGACACTTTCTTTTCATAAAGGCTCTGTACGAGTTTCAGCGTCTCGTCGGCCGAATAGCCAAACTTCTTGTTGCATTCCACCTGCAACGAGGTCAAATCGAAGAGGCGTGGTGGAGCTTCAGTGCCGTTCTTTCGTTCCACTTTCGTCACTTCGAACGGTGCATCCTTGATTTTCTCCAGTGCGTTGCGTGCCTCTTCTTCGCTCGTGAAGCCGCGTCGTGCTGCACCTTGCTTCTTGCTGCCCTTGCTGTCCTCCGGCTGTTCGTCCTCATTGGGATCGGCCGTGATGGCAGTAAAGGTGGTTTGGCGATAGTCCGTAGTCAGTACCCAATAGGGTTCGGGTGTGAAATTGTCGATCTCGTGTTGGCGATTGACGATAAGTGCCAACGTGGGCGTTTGTACGCGACCGATGGAGAGCGGAGTTGCTCCACGCTCTCGCCGTCCATATTTCAGCGTGTAGAGGCGGGTGGCGTTCATTCCCAGAATCCAGTCGCCGATGGCGCGGCATAGTCCCGCTTCGTAGAGGCTTTGGTAGTTGGTTTGCGGCTTGAGCGTGTTGAAGCCTTCGCGTATGGCCTCGTCCGTCATACTTGAGATCCAGAGCCGTTGCACGTCTTTTTTTACGCCCGTGAGCTGGAGCACCCATCGCTGGATGAGCTCACCCTCTTGGCCAGCATCACCGCAGTTGACGATGGTGTCGGCTTTCTCGAACAATTCTTTAATGACAGCAAACTGGTGCTCTATGCTTTTCTCGTGTTTTAGGCGGATGCCGAAACGCTGCGGTATCATGGGCAGTTGCCCGAGGCTCCAAGGCTTCCACGTGGGGGTGTAATCCTCGGGGTACTTCAATTCGCAGAGATGTCCAAAAGTCCACGTCACTTGGTAACCGTTTCCTTCCATGTAGCCATCCTTACGAATGGTTGCTCCCAATATGCGCGCAATGTCTTGCGCTACGCTCGGCTTTTCGGCAATACAAACTATCATCGCTATAACCTTGCCACTTCCCGCTCCGAGGGAGAGGAGGGAGGCAAGAACCTTTATATCTTATTGTTGAATGTTCTTATTAAATGACTGCTGCACCTTATTGGTCAGCACTCGCTGCGGCCACAACGCGCGGAGCATACTTCAGCTCTTTTTCCAATACTCCGCTCTCCAGCATCTCGCGTGTGGCTCCCTGCTGAATACCCTCGCGCCCGAGCAACCAAAGGCGGTCGGCCGTTTGGAAGGTGAGTTCGAGGTCATGGGTAGAGATGAGAATCGTTTTGTGCTCTTCGTGCGCCAATCGTGTGAGAAGTTCCAACATTTCAATCTTACCGGGATAATCCAGAAAAGCCGTCGGCTCATCGAGGAGTATGACCGGAGTTTGTTGTGCGAGGGCTTTCGCAATCATCACGCGCTGCCTCTCCCCATCGGAAAGGCTCGTGAGTCGGCGGCGCGCAAAGTGGGCCGTGTCCGTCAGGCAGAGCGCCTTGTCGGCCACCTCTCTGTCCTCCGCCGTGAGTCGTCCCGTCAAGTTGGTGTAAGGCATACGCCCCGTTTCAACAATCTCGCGCACCGTGAGAAAACCCGTGTCGGGACGGTCGGTAAGGACGATGCTCAGCAGGCGGGACAATTCGCGCGGCTGCATCTCTGTTAGCTCTCGACCGAGCCAGCGTACCGAGCCGCTGATGGGAGGGAGGAAACCCGCCAAGGTGCGGAGCAACGTGCTTTTCCCGCAGCCGTTGCGCCCCACAAGTGCCGTCATTTCGCCCACGGAAATTTCTCCCGTGAGTCTTTGACCTACGGGGTGAAGGGTCTTTCCCGACCGATAGCCGGTGGTAAGTTTTTCGAGGGCGAGTGCAGGGGTGTTCATTATTGCAAAAGTATAGAAAAATGACGGAACGGCAAACATGGACAACGCCAAAGCAGCGGTGCAAGAGTTGTGAGGAGTTGGAAACGGATGGGGCTATACCCGCTCTTTACCTTTGTCGCTCTATCTTTCAACGCCCTTGATGCGCGTCTTTTTCTTTTTGATATTATCAAAAATATTCGCAGTCTACGGCTCTGAGAATCGTTTGGAATCCAACTTGCAGTAAGTTGCTCGTTGGATAGGTCCTGCTGCTACAACCCGTCCAATAAGGCTCTTCGTAAATACAATAAGGCTATTTTCAAACGCAATAAGGATGCCAGCTGACAGCCTTATTGTATCGGCCAGAACAATAAGGAAAAACACGGCTCTGCGGTACTTTCCGATCGCTAATTTTAGGCGAAAAAGCTGCTTCTCCCTCCCTTTTTGTACTAAAAAGGAGGGGGCGTTTGCTCCAAACTCTCTTTTCTCCCCCTTCTCCAGTCTGTGTTCGTTCACATTCTGTAAGATTTGTTTCCAGAATGAGAAAACGTGTTGTTAAATAAAACGAACAAAAAATGGGAATGCTTTCTCTGAAAAATAAGTCCATAAGAGGTCGTCAATAGACTACTGCTGACGAGGTTTTCAACGAACGTGAGTAGCTTTCATATTGGTAGGGTGGATTGCTAAAGCCGATGGAGAAGTCACTCTTCTTGGTTTTCCCTTTTCGGCGTGGTTTGTAAATCCCAAGTTTTATATTTATTTTTGTGCAAAATTCTACAATCCCTATGAATCGAAAAAATGTAACGTTGAAAGCTCTACTCGTGCTGGCGTTTTTGCTGTTTGCCCATGTGCTCACAGCCCAAGTGCGCTACGAGAAAGGGGCACTCTATGGAATCTTTGTGGGTGCGAATGGCACCGATGTAGTTTCTGTCGACAACCACGGCAATGTGGTTGTTCAAAAAGCCGATGCTGCCAATCCTTCGCAGTATTGGCAAGTGGAAGAATTGAGTGGTAGTGTCCGATTGGTCAATCCTTTTCGGCATTTGGCCATTCGCTCCGATGAAGATGGCCTGCTGAAAGCTGCCGAAATCAATGGTTCTGATGAGGCTCAACTCTGGAAACTCGTCGATACAAAACAAGGCGTTGCTCTTTTGCCCACCAACAAGCAGGGCAAAAAGGCGATGGCGGGACGCAAGGGACAACTCTGCCTGACGGATGCAGAAAGCAAAGCATCGGAAGGAATTACGGTGTTCTCGCTCCGCAAATCTAAAGTGGCAGGTTTTGACGATTCGCAAACTTTCCGTATTCGCAGCGTAGCAGGTGCAAACGTGGTGCTTGGCAATGGTAACAGCGGCGAGAACAATGCCCGCATCGTTGGCGAACAGCTTGATCCTAACAATCGCGGTCAGTATTGGAACATCGCGATGGCGGGACTTGGCGAATATGCCGTGCAGAATGCTTACTACGACGAGAACTTCGACGATGGCGGCGATAATGCTGCTATCGACTATTTGCTACAGTGGCCCGCCGAGCGCGGCACATGGCGCAACGCCCGCTTCTTCTTTGAACCCGTCAGTGGGCAAACAGATGTTTACCGCCTTATTTCTGCTGGCGCAAAAGGTAAGGGCACAATGTACGCCCTTATTAATGGTCGTCTCAAATTGGTGAAATACGATGCCAAAGACCAGCAGGCGTGGTTTAGCTTTGAGCTGACTGATAAGCCGAAGTTCAAGCAAAACGAATGGGAGGACGAAACCGTCTTTGCCATCAATAAAGAAAGGGGTGTAGCTACTTATTTCCCCTACGCAACAGAGGCGGAGATGCTGGCAGACAAGGCTTTCTACAACAGTCCTTGGCTCTATCCGCAAAGAAACAGCCATTTCCGCTTGCTGAATGGTGTGTGGAAGTTTAACCTTGTTTCCGAGCCCAGCAAACGCCCCATGGATTTCTGGAAAAATGGTTTCGACGAAGCTGCATGGGACACCATCTCTGTTCCCTCTAATTGGGAGATGAAGGGATATGATACACCTCTTTATTGCAATGTAGAATACCCTCATTCCAATACGCCGCCGTTCATCAATGCCCGTCCGGGTTACAACGATGGCGGTAAAAACTACGGGATAGACCCCGTGGGTTCTTACGTAACCTACTTCGACTCTCCAGCTGACTATAAGAATCGCAGAACATTCCTCCACTTCGATGGTATCTACTCGGCTGCTTTCGTTTGGGTGAACGGCCAATATGTTGGCTACACGCAGGGAAGCAACAACGTGACTGAGTTCGATGTCAGCAAGTACCTCACCGACGGCCGCAACCGCCTCGCCGTGCAAGTTTTCCGCTGGAGCGATGGTAGCTACCTCGAATGTCAGGATATGTTCCGTATGAGTGGTATTTTCCGCGACGTATATGTTTACGACGTCCCCAAAGCTGCCATTCGCGACCACGTTCTGACGGCGAAATTCTTTGAGAACTTCTCCGACGCCGCGCTGAATGTCAATCTGACGCTCGATAACCGCGACAATGTTTCAGGTTCACGCCGCTTGGTGGTTAAACTCTACGATCCAGCAGGTAAGCTGGTGGGTGAGAAAAGTGTTGAAGTGGCTCTCACGCCGGGCAATGTGACGGATGCTAACCTCAATATCCACGTGCCCCACTTTGTGGCGTGGACGGCTGAAACCCCCAACCTCTACACTGTGCGTATTCAGCAATTCGATGGCGACCGCGAAGAGATGGCTTTCAGTACAAAATACGGTTTCCGCGATATTCGCGTTGCCAACTCTCTAGTTTATATCAACGGAAAGAAAGTGTTCTTCAAAGGCGTAAACCGCCACGACACATCGCCAGCTCATGGACGAGCTGTCACTTTGTCGGAGATGGAGCGCGACATCTTATTGATGAAGCAAAACAATGTCAATACGCTCCGCACAAGCCATTATCCCAACTCTCCGCGCCTCTCTTTCCTGTGCGACTACTACGGTATGTATGTCATGGAAGAAGCTGATTTGGAAGACCACGCAAACCAGAGCATTTCCGATCGTCCCAGTTGGATTCCCGCCTTTGTGGACCGTGAAGAACGAATGGTTCGTCGCGATCGCAACCATCCTTCTGTGATTTTCTGGAGTCTTGGTAATGAGGCCGGAAACGGGGCAAACTTCAAAGAATGCTACGAGAAAGTTCACGAACTCGACAGTCGTCCCATCCATTACGAGGGAACGCGCGCGGGCAAGCCTTATGGTGGCTCTCGTTTCTCTGATTTCTATTCTAAGATGTACCCAGGTATGGCTTGGATGCACGAGAATACGAGCAACCTTGATAAGCCGATGTTCATCTGCGAGTATGCCCACGCCATGGGTAATGCTATCGGCAATCTGACGGAGTATTGGAATGTCATCGAGAGCAGTAACTCCACCATCGGCGGCTGCATTTGGGATTGGGTGGATCAAGCGATCTACAATCCGCAACTAATGAAGAAAGGCATTTACCGCCTCACAACGGGCTACGACTATCCAGGCCCTCATCAAGGCAACTTCTGTTGCAATGGTATTCTGCCTGCTACGCGTCAAGAGAGTGCGAAACTCAAAGAAGTGAAAGCTGCCTTCCAGTATGTAAAGTTTGCAGAGCAGCGCACGGATATGGATAAGAATACGGTGGCAGTACGCCTCTATAATAACTACGACTTCACAAGTCTCAACAACTTTGTTCTGCGCTACGACGTGATGAAGAACGGCCATGTTGTGAGTACGAAAACGATGAAGCTGCCCAATGTGCTCCCCGGCGATAGTCTCACTTTGGTGCTTCCTATTAAGAAGGTGAAACTTCGTGCTGCAACTGCTGCTGGCGATGAGGTTCTTCTTCAGCTTCATCTCCTTGAAGCTGCTGCCACGCGTTATGCCGCTAAGGATCACGAGGTGGCTCATCAGCAGTTTGCCTTGACTGCGCGCGGCTCTCTGCCTGCGCTCCACTCATCGGCAGCACCCACGGCCACGGAACTCCCAGGTAATGTTGTGCGCTATCAGAACGGCCAATCGGCCATTGAAATCAATCGCACGACAGGTGCTGTTCGCTCGCTCACGCTCGGCAGCACGCAAGTGGTAGGTGCTGATGGAAGTTTCCTTTTCAATAATCACCGATGGATTGAGAACGACCGCTTCGGCAATACGTCCGACGGACTGGCCGATAAGGCAGAGGTGCGCCTCGAAACATCTGCTCAAGGCACGCCTCAAATTATCGTGTCGCGCGACGGCTCTCTCTGCGGTCAGACGCTGAAGTACACACTCTATCCCGAAGGCGTTGTGGATGTCGATGTAACCCTCCAGCCGAAGACGCCAAACCTTCGCCGCGCGGGTATCGTGGTGTACCTCGACAGCACCTTCCAGCGCATGAACTATTACGCTCTTGGACCTTGGGAGAACTATAACGATCGCCGCGATGGAAGCCTTATGGGTCGCTATACAACCATGGTGGAGAACAGTGGAGAACGCTACATGAAGCCACAGTCTATGGGTGGGCGAGAATTGCTCCGCGAACTCACGCTGACCGATAAGCAAGGTCGTGGCGTTCGAGTAGAAACAGAAGGCGATGTGAGTTTCTCAGCGCTCAACTATACTGATGCGCAGCTAATGGAAGCACTTCACAAAGAAGACCTCCAGCGTTATCCTGCCGTAGTGCTGCACCTCGATGCTTGCACACGTGGTGTGGGCAATGCTTCCTGTGGTGCAGATGTGGATACTTTACCGAAATATCGTGTAGCACAAAAGATGCAGCACTATAAGTTGCGCTTGAGTGCCGCCAAATAAGGCACGTTGCTTGAGATTATAGAAAAGAAGACTTATTGCAGTATCACATCTGTGACTGCAATAAGTCTTCTTTCGTTTTCCTCCTACTGTCCGATAAGGGAAAGCCATGTGTTGGTGACTGCCTTCTGCCGATAATTTTGTAATTTTGCACCTCGAAAAATCAATAACTTATAAATGGAAGCAAATACTCACTGTTCTTCAGTACATGACTTGCGTAGGAAACTCGATCTTCTGCTTCGTACAGGACAACTACTCGTTGAAAGTTCAGCAAATACAGACCGCATCAAGCGCAACATGAAGCGAACTGCGGCTTTCTTTGGATTGCCCGAAGAGAATCTTCATATCTACATCGACTACAAGATGCTGATGGTGAATTTCAGCGATGCCGAACATTCTTTCTCAAAGTTTCAGCGTTGCGAGAAGCACGGCATCAACTTTACAGCTATTTCTGCTATCAGCAAACTCACGTTCCGTGCAGTTCGTGAGGATTATTCTATCGACCAGTTTGAAGAGGAGTTGAACACAATTAAAGAACGCCCTCGCAACTATAGTCCACGCGTCACCGCTATTGGTGCGGCTTTCGCCTGCGGTGGCTTCTGCATACAGTTTGGCTGCGACTGGATTGCATTTCTTTTAGCATCTATTTGTGCTTATCTCGGTTTTCGTGCACGATTCTATCTGCTCAAAGCTGGAGTGAATCTATATATGTCCATTGCCATTGCCGCATTCGTTTCCACGTTCGCGGCTTGGCTCACTACCTTCTTGCCCGGTTGGACAACCACGCCCCTACATCCGCTCTTGGCGTGTGCGCTCTTCATTGTGCCGGGAGTACCGCTGATCAACTTTGTAGACGATATGATGGAAGGCAACCACCAGGTGGGGCTCATCAGAGCAACTAATACGGCCATGATGATGGTTGGAATGGCTTTCGGAATAGCTTTCGCCCTCATGTTCTGCGGGATAACCTTTGGTTTCAAGCCCGACATTATGGGTATCCCTATGGTGCCACACCACCAATATTGGGAATATGCTCTTGCAGCGGCCATATCTGGAATGGGCTTTAGTATGATTTTCAATATTCCCAAGCGACTGCTCTGGGTGGCGGCTTTAGGAGCCATCATAGCAGTTTGTACACGCAACTTCGTAAGCCTGCGTCCCGACGAATGCTGTTCTTTCTCGTTGGGCTTAGGTGGCGTCATCGGTAGCTTAGCTGGCTCTGCACTGGTGAGCCTGATAGCGCTGAAAGCAGTACACTGGCTTCACACCCCCAACCATGTTATCACGATTTCGAGTGTCATCCCAATGGTTCCAGGTGTGCTGATGTACCGCGCCCTTTATTCGTTTATCCAAGTGCCTGTTGACCACGAAACTCTCAACCAGACAATGAGCGCAGCAGTAGTCAACGGTGTGTCGGCCTCAATGATGATTTTCTGTATAGCCCTCGGTGTGGCGATTCCAAACGTATTTGCCCGTCGCTTTATCAATCGTAATAAACGGATGAAGTTTAACAAACTCATCGAGGAACGTAAGGATCGTGGCGATTTCATTTATCTCGAAGATTTATAATATTCCCTGCACCAGCCGCTCCCATTGGGGAGTGGCTGGAAACTTTTAATTTATAAGAAAGATTATGCAACAAATTGATATTACTGAGTTAGGCAAAGAGAACGTTTTTGAACTCATCGGCAAAGAGTGGGGACTCGTCACTGCGGGTACTCTGGATAACTTTAACATGATGACAGTGAGCTGGGGAGCTCTGGGCGAACTCTGGGGAAAGCACGTGGCGATTGTTTTTATCCGTCCCGAGCGTTATACGCATGATTTTGTGGAGCAACAGAATCGCCTGACTCTTGCTTTCTTGGGAGAGGCTGGGCGTGCTGCTCATAAAGTTTGTGGGAGTAAGTCGGGGCGTGATCTCGACAAAGTGGCAGCAACTGGACTGAAGCCACTTGCGCTGGCCGATGATACCGTAACTTTCGAGCAAGCCCGACTGACTCTTGTTTGTCGTAAGATGTACAAAGGACATTTTGAGCCTGAGAAATTCCTCGATAAAGAACAACTCGAGCGTTGGTATAACGATCGGCCCGGTGGCGGTCTCCACGATGTTTATTTCTTAGAAATCGAAGCCGCCTATAAGGGCAATACTGCTTTATAGGCTTATGCTATTCTGAGAGATAAGCAAAGCAATCTTTATCTTCTTTTTACCCATCAATATCCTTATTGCGTCAGCTGACAGAATAAGGGCGTCAACTGACAACCTTATTCTGTCAACTGACGCCCTTATTGTATCACTGCTTTCTTACACCATAGCGTTTGAGCAGCTCGTTTTGTCGCTCCTCAGGTGTTTGGCATCGGTATTTCATGTGCCAATCGTCCAGCTTTATATAGGATAAATCGCTCAGTTTCAAAACAACATCGAGCGTGGTGTCTGTAAGTTCTTTCACTTCCAGTAAGGCCTCTCCATCTGTGCGCCTATACGTTCCATCACCCGCGGGATAAAAGTGATCGAAGTTCACGAAAATTGTACCCCAATAGTCATCTATACGATAATTTTTTAGAGCTACCGAAGAACTTCCGCGTAACCTTCCTCCAGGTAAAAAATCTAATGTATTCCCATCTGTAAGCGAAATCCAACGCTGCTGTAGCTGTGTGATATTCAAATAAGAAAAAACTACACCTGGCAGCCCATCGGGATGAACAACAATAGCATAACGATCGCCAGGGCGCAATGTGCCTATCCGGCTCATCATCTTCCACGGCTTTTTCAGAATGGTGAGCGAAATCGTGTCCCGCTGGTCGGTGACAAAAACAAGGGAGGTGTCCTGTTGGCTGATTAGCGTGGCATAACTGGAGTAGTCAGGGGATGTCCCGATAACAGCCTCTCTTTGCGAGAAGGAGGATGTTGCCAAACAGAAAAGAGCTGCTAAAAGAGCCGTGCGTAAAGAGTGTAACATAAATCTATCGGTTTTGAAATTTCGGCAAAAGTAATAAAAAAAGCAGTCCGACAAGCATTGCTTACATCGGACTGCAACATTTATGGAATAAGGAGAAGGGTTACTTCTTCGTACCTTCGTATTTACCGTTCAAAAGAGCTTTCATCATTTCGTACATACGGCCGAAAGAGAAATCGAGGTTGAGATTCAACTTCTTATTGGCGAACGTACCAGAGATTTTGCTGTGATTAATGGCAGCACTCTTGCCGTTCATCATGCCAGCACCTTCAACGGGGTCTGCCTCGAAAGAAGCAGTAGTACCATTGAGCGTCAACTTGACATTAGTAAGCTTCAGATTTGTCATCTTAGAAGCCGGACGACCAGGACTTGCAGGGCTACCAGTGAGTTCAGCAAAAGTGATGTTTACCAGGTTGTCGCCAGCCTTTTCTACTTTCACTTCTGTATTATCAGTAGCATAAGGAGTGCCACCTAAAGAAACGGTGAATGCACCTGAATAGGTACCGCAAACATCTGCTGCCGTGAGAGCTTTGTCTTCATCTTTTGAGCAGCTCGTAGCCATCAAGCAGAGACCAAGTCCGAGAATGGCGAAAAATTTAGTTAGTTTCATAAAATTTTAAAATATTGGTTTCGAGTGCAAAGATATGATTTTTTTATTTTTTCTAAAATCCTCATTTATGAGTAAAAGTAAAAGGAGCAACCGCAGGCTGTTATCAACCGAGCGATTACTCCTTTTATTATATAAGAAGAATCTGTTTACAATTCGGGATGCTCTCCGAGTTTGCTCTGTACGGTTGCATCGAGCACTGCAACGGCTGTGACATTGACGATGTCGCGCACGCTGCTTTCGAAGTCTGTAAAATGGATTGGTTTGTTCAGTCCCATCTGAATAGGGCCTATCACTTCTCCATCATCGGCCATATTGATAGCTTTCACCATCTTATAAGCCGAATTGGCCGCTGAGAGAGTGGGGAAAACAAGTGTGTTCACGTCCTGTCCTTTGAGGCGCGTAAAGGGATACTTCTCATCGCGAAGCTGGCGGTCGAGGGCGAAGTTCACCTGCATCTCTCCATCTATTGCTAAGTCGGGGAATTCTTGTTGCATCCGACTGACTACATCGTGCACGACAGCAGGTTTGCCTTCATTGTCCGAACCAAAGTTGGAATAACTCAACATAGCTATAGTCGGAGTGCGGTTGAAGAAGCGCACCGTTGAAGCCGAGAGCTTGGCGAGGTCGTAGAGTGTTTCCTCGTCTGGGTCGCGGTTGATGAGCGTGTCGGCTATGAAGAAAATGCCTTTTTTAGAGGAAATCAGGTGCATAGTACCAAAGTGCGAGTAGCCCTCCCGTATGCCAATCACTTCCTTTGCTACCTTGATCGTATTACTATATTTGGTGTATAATCCAGTAATGAAAGCGTCTGCGTCGCCAGTTTCCACCATCATCATGCCAAAGTAGTTTCGCTCATACATCTTGTCCATTGCTTCCTGCAAGGTGTACCCCTCGCGCTGCTTCTTTTCGGCCAACAGACGGGCGTAGTGGTGGCGGCGGTCAATCTGCGAATCGTCGCGAAGATTCAGCAGCTGGCAACCCGTCAAGTCGAGATGCAATTCAGCCGCTAAGGCTTTAATCTTGATTTCGTTACCCAAAAGGATAGGTTCGCAGAATCCCTCCTCCTTTGCCTGCACTGCAGCCTGGAGCATAGTAGGGTGAGTACCCTCGGCATAAACCACGCGCTTCGGGTGGAGCTTTGCCGCGGCATATAGATTCTGCGTGAATTTAGTTTCCTGCCCCATGAGTTCGCGCAAGTGCTGACGATAAGCGCGCCAGTCGGAGATGTCCTTTCGTGCCACGCCACTATCGATAGCGGCCTTTGCCACCGCCATGCTCACCTCCGTGATGAGGCGCGGATCAACGGGCTTCGGAATGAAATAGTCAGGGCCAAAAGTGAAGTTGCGCACATGATAGGCACGATTCACAATATCGGGCACAGGGCGGCGAGCCAGTTCGGCAATGGCGCGCGCCGCAGCCATTTTCATTTCTTCGTTGATGGCCGTAGCAGCCACATCCAACGCACCGCGGAAAATATAGGGGAAACCAATGACATTATTGATCTGATTGGGATAGTCCGTGCGCCCCGTCGACATCAGCACGTCTGGACGAGCCGCCTTGGCTTCTTCGTAAGAAATCTCGGGCACAGGATTAGCCAATGCAAAGATGATGGGATTTTTAGCCATTGTGCGAACCATCTCTTGCGATACGATATTTCCTTTTGAAAGACCTACAAAAATATCAGCCCCAACCATTGCTTCGGCCAAGGAATGTACGTCTGTGCGAGTGGTGGCAAATTCGCGCTTTTGTTCGGTGAGATTGGGGCGATCTGCCGTTATCACACCTTTAGAATCAAGCATCACAATGTTTTCCTTACGCACACCGAAAGCACAATAGAGACGGGAGCAACTGATAGCGGCTGCACCAGCGCCGTTGACCACAACTTTCACATCCTCCATACGCTTTCCCGCCACATCCACGGCATTTAGCATTCCGGCGGCTGAAATAATGGCCGTGCCGTGCTGGTCATCGTGCATCACGGGAATATCGAGTTCTTCCTTCAGTCGGCGTTCAATTTCGAAACATTCAGGTGCTTTGATATCTTCCAAGTTGATACCGCCAAAAGTGGGGGCGATAGCTTTGACCGCTTGTATAAACTTTTCGGGGTCTTTCTCGTCCACTTCTATATCGAAAGCATCCACGCCAGCGTAGATTTTGAAGAGGAGTGATTTTCCTTCCATCACGGGTTTGCCACTCATAGCGCCGATGTCGCCCAAGCCGAGAACGGCCGTGCCGTTACTGATCACAGCAACGAGGTTACCTTTGTTGGTATAGCGATAAACGTCGTGCGGATTTTTCTGAATCTCAAGGCATGGCTCAGCCACACCGGGTGAATAGGCCAGAGAGAGATCTGTTTGTGTGCGATAAGGCTTCGTGGGAACAATCTCAATCTTGCCGGGCTTGCCCATTGCATGATAATGCAAGGCAGCTTCTTTAGTAATTTTCACCATACTTATCTGGTTTGTTCTTTATAATGTATCTCTATTTTGCAAAGATACATTTTTTCATCAGAAAGCACCCACTGACTAACAGATGTACTGCAAGAAACCTCTTTTTTTAGAATAAATTCTTGCTGCTAAAAGTAAAGAAAGACTAAAACTTATAGCCAAGACAGAAGTTTTTATCTTAACTTTGCGGATAAGACATTTGGGAACATACAATTTTAGGATAGAAATGAAAGCGATAAATGATAAAACGCTACTGCGGGAGCGAGTGATTGCTGCGGGGCAGGAACTGTTTCACAAACGCGGTATCCGAGCCGTTACGATGGACGATGTATCGCATCAGCTCCATATATCTAAGCGCACACTCTACCAACTCTTCGATACCAAAGAGAGCTTGCTTCTTGCGTGCCAGCAAAAAGCGATGGCGGAGCACCAACAGCAAATTGAACATATCATGGCGGAGACTGACAACGTCATAGAAATCATTCTCAGCGATCTCCAACTCAGCATGATGGAAATCCAGAAATTTTCAAAAGAGTTTCTCAACGAAATCCCCCTCTACGATAAGTTGCGGGAGAATATGCTACACCATCGAAAGGAGAACAAGGCCAACGCTCTTGAGTTTATCAATCGCGGTATCAGTCAGGGACTTTTCCGCCCCGAGATCAATGCGGAAATGGTCTATGAAGTAGGCGTGGCCATCATAGACACCTTGGTGGAGAAAGGGCTTTACAAAACCGTTCCTCTCTTTGAACTTCTCTCTTCTTCCACTATCGCTTATCTCCGCGGTATTTCCACCGAGAAAGGCATTGAGTTGCTCAACGAGTTTGTTGGCAAATACAAATCAGAAGAATAAGTATTTTTTTGAAGATATATAGCAGCGTCGGTCAATATCTCATGAGTGTTGACCGACGCTGTTGTTATTTCTCAAAATTTATAGGAGCACAGCTTTGAGTGCGGGAATCACGCTGGAGAGTGCGTCAATGAGCTGCTGGCGTTCGATACCTTCAGCTTGTGCCACAAACAAGGTGTCGTAGCCCGCCACCGTACCTGCCACTTCAGGCAAATGATGGCTATCAATATCGGCAGCAAGCCCCGCCGCATAGCCCGGACGTGTGTGGAGAACGGCTAAAGTGCCCGAAAAAGTGATGCCGACAACACCCGTGTTCTGTAAATATTCTGGTAAAGCCTCAATAGGTATCGGTCGGCGGTAACCTTCTGTTTTGGGAAGAATCAGTTGGTAGCCATCGGGAGTCTTTTGCCGCAAGGCGTGAAGCTTCTGCAAATCGCTCGACACCGTAGGTTGCGAAACCTTAAAGCCTGCGCGCGCCAATTCGCGTTGTATGTCAGCTTGCGACCTCACCACTTTATTGGAAAGAATGACCCTCAGAGCCTCCAACCGCGTTATTTTCTTTGCCATTTCTCTTATTACAATTTCGGATAGCAAAGATAAAGTAAAGATTAGAATTGGGCAATATCCGCTTTTCCCAATTCTCGCTTTAATTTCACGTGTCTAATTCGTCCGAAAAGCTCGATAACTACATCTTATCTCCCACAAGTAAAACCGCCCTATTACTTGACAAACCACTATCTCAATATAGCGTGCAAAAAGTGGGGAGAAAGCGAAAAAGCGCATTAAAAAAATCACTCTTACCTTTAAGTTTTGGAAAAACACCTACTTTTTAATGTTCAACAACACAAAAACGCCCTCTTTCTTCATTAAAACGCTCGTATTTTTCCTTATCCTGTCGGCCGATACAATAAGGATGTCAGCTGACAGCCTTATTGCGTTTCAAAATATCCTTATTGTATCCATGGATAGCCTTATTGGGCGGGCAACTCAGCAAGACTTGCAGGTGCACCGCTCTATTTCGGTTTTGATTTCGAGAGATTCTCAGAGCCGCAGAATACGAATTCTCTTGACAAAGTACTGCACAACTATCATGGCCTTTATGCGGCTCATAATCCAGCAGAACTCTCACTGCAATAGCTTTGTTTTGCGGCCTTATCCTTCAACTCTCGCTCACTCTCGAAGGGAGGAAGCGGCTCGCCCCTTGTATTGAATGGATATTCTTTGTAAATTTGTGCCTAATTTGGAAAATCGAAATAACAATTATACACCCGATGAAACATTACACATCAAAAGGACGAGGACGTTGCGCAGCTTTGGCGCTCGCTCTGCCGCTCGTGGCCGGCGTTCCGGCTATGGCCTTCGTTCCGTCCTCCATGGTCACTATCAGCCAGACTGCTAGCGCAATCAGCGGAGTGAACCAACTGAACGCTACCACCTTTGAAGTGCGCTATCAGAACGGACAGGTGCTCACCATTGACTTCTACGGTGAGAACATCTTCCGTCTGTTCCAGGACAACAAGGGCGGAAAGGTGCGCAATCCGCAGGCACAGCCGCCCGCACAAATCCTCGTGGACAATCCGCGAAAGAGCGTGGAGCATATCAACTTGACAAAAGACAATGGCTACTATATCATTGCTACGCCGAAAGTACAACTTCGCCTAAATGCTACTTCAGGGCTTCTCTCCGTGCTCAACGGTGAGGGAACAGAAGTGGTGCGCGAGCTGGCAGCTGCCAATATCACGGATGCAAAAACCACCCTCACATTTGCTGCTCAACCCAATGAATATTTCTATGGTGGCGGCGTGCAAAATGGTCGTTTCTCCCACAGAGGAAAGTCTATCGCCATCGAAAACACGAACAACTGGGTGGATGGCGGTGTGGCTTCTCCCACTCCTTTCTATTGGTCAACAAAGGGGTACGGCCTTTTGTGGCATACTTTCAAGCCTGGTCGCTACGATTTCGGAGCAGAAGATGCTAAGAAAGTGACGCTTTCCCACTCGGAGAATTATCTCGACGTATTCCTCATGGTAGATAAAGAACCGTCATCTTTGCTTTCCGATTTCTACCAGCTGACGGGAAATCCCGTGCTACTGCCAAAATTTGGTTTCTACGAAGGTCATCTCAACGCTTATAATCGTGACTACTGGACGGAGAATGAAAACGGCTTCATGGCTTATGAGGACGGCAAACGCTACAACGAGAGCCAAAAGGACAACGGAGGTATCAAAGAAAGTCTCAATGGTGAGAAAAACAATTATCAGTTTTCAGCTCGCGCCGCTATAGATCGCTATCTGAAAAACGATATGCCGCTTGGATGGTTCTTACCTAACGATGGTTATGGAGCAGGCTATGGCCAAACAGCCACGCTGGATGGCAACATTGCCAACTTGAAAAGCTTTGGCGATTATGCGCGCTCGAAAGGCGTACAGATTGGTTTGTGGACACAAAGTGACCTCCACCCGAAAGACGGTATTGAAGCTCTGCTACAACGCGACATCAAAAAGGAAGTAGGCGTGGCAGGCGTCCGTGTCTTAAAGACCGACGTGGCTTGGGTAGGTGCCGGCTACAGCTTCGGCCTCAACGGTGTGGCCGATGTAGGCGAAATCATGCCGAAGTACGGCCACGATGCGCGCCCCTTTATCATCAGCCTCGATGGTTGGGCAGGTACGCAGCGCTACGCGGGAATCTGGTCGGGCGACCAAACGGGCGGCGACTGGGAATATATTCGCTTCCACATCCCCACCTTCATCGGTTCGGGACTTTCTGGTCAGCCCAATATAACAAGCGATGTGGACGGCATCTTTGGCGGTAAGAACGTGCCGGTGAATGTACGCGAATTCCAATGGAAGACATTCACACCGATGGAGCTCAATATGGACGGTTGGGGCGCAAACCCGAAATATCCGATGGTGCTTGGTGAACCCGCTACGAGTATCAACCGCTCTTATCTGAAGCTCAAATCAATGCTGATGCCCTATACTTACAGCATCGCAGAGGAGGCAGTTTACGGCAAACCCAT
The DNA here is from genome assembly GCF_963536905.1 of uncultured Alloprevotella sp. Lineage (NCBI taxonomy): Bacteria > Pseudomonadati > Bacteroidota > Bacteroidia > Bacteroidales > Prevotellaceae > Alloprevotella > uncultured Alloprevotella sp. Next base: position 58,594 of record NZ_CAUTBW010000003.1, read on the forward strand.
GATTCGTGCGCTCTTCCTCGACTATCCTAACGACTACACGCTCGGCACGAAGACGGAATACGAATATCTCTACGGTCCGAGTTTCTTAGTAGCTCCTATCTATAAGGACACCAAAGCCGACAAGGAGGGCAACGATATACGCAACGGTATATACCTGCCCGAAGGCAAATGGGTGGACTATTACGACGGACAGATTTTCTTTGGTGGCCGCATTATCAACAACTACAATGCGCCGCTTTGGAAACTCCCCGTCTTTGTGAAAGCGGGCGCCATCATACCGATGACGAACCCCAACAACAATCCTTCTGAAATTCGCAAGGACTATCGCGCTTACGAGCTTTATCCCGATGGTGCAAACTGCTTTACGGAATACGACGACGATGGTGAGACGCAGGCATATCTCAAGGGCGACGCTACGCACACCGACATCATGAGCAACTTGCAGAAAGATGAGCTCAACGTGAAGGTGGAGAAAACTGTGGGCAACTATAAAGGCTTTGAAGCTAACAAGGAAACGGAATTCTTCATCAATGCTACGCGTGCTCCCAAAAAGGTGGTGGCTAAAGTGGGTGGTAAGAATGTGAAACTCACTAAGGTTACCAGCTTGCTGGCTTATGTGAACGGTCAGAATGTCTTTTTCTTCAATCCGTACCCCAATCTGAATCGTTTCGCCACAGCAGGTAGTGAATTTGAGAAAAAAGAGATCACGAAGAACCCGCAGTTGCTCGTCAAGATTGGTAAGACTGACGTAACGAAGAATACAGTAGAGCTACAAGTGAAAGGTTACGAATTTGCGCCCGTCAGTGCACTGCTGAAAACTTCTGGCCCGCTGTCTGTCCCCAACGTAACGTTTACAGACGACAACGTAAAGACGTACACGCTCACGCCTTCCTGGGAAAAGGTGCAGAATGCAGACTACTACGAAATAGAGTATGACGGCCAACTCTATTCTACAATTACCGACCAGGAACTTACTTTCGACGGCTTGAAACCCGAAACTGACTACAGTTTCAAGGTGCGCGCTGTCAACAAGGATGGCTTCTCTCCTTGGTGCGCAGTGAAAGCTCGCACAAAGGCTGATCCTTATCAGTTCGCTGTGAAGAATATCATGGGACAAACTACTTGTGAGAACCAACCCGGAATGGGAGTTAACAAACTCTTCGACTACGACCAACGCTCAACATGGCACTCAAAGTGGGGCAAAGGCGAGGCAGTGCCTTTTACGCTAACACTGGATCTCCGCTCTGTGAATGAACTTGACAAACTGGAGTATCTCCCACGTGAAGACGGCGGCAACGGTACGCTGACGAAGGGAACAATCTCTTACTCCACAGACCGCCAAACGTGGTCGAAGCCTATTGACTTTGCGTGGAATCGCGATGGAGCAACGAAGACCTTTACTTTCGAAGGCAATCCCTCGGCTCGCTACATCCGCTTGAATGTGACGGAAGCCGCTGGCAACTTCGCAAGCGGACGCCAAATGTATGTGTTCAAAGTTCCAGGTAGCGAAAGCATCTTGCAAGGCGACATCAACCACGACAAACGTATTGACGAGAACGACTTGACAAGTTACATGAACTACACAGGCCTTCGCCGCGGTGATGCTGACTTCGATTATGTGAGCAGTGGCGACATCAATAAGAATGGCCTTATTGACGCCTACGACATCTCCATCGTGACAACTCAGCTTGACGGAGGTGCGGCACAACGCGCGAGCGACAAGGTGAGCGGAAAACTGCTCCTGACAGCAGACAAGAACAGCTTCGCTGCTGGCGATGAGGTTCGTATCACTGTGAGCGGTAAGGATCTGAAATGTGTCAATGGTTTGAGCTTCGCTCTGCCTTATAGCACGAGTGAATTTGAATACCAAGGCATCGAACTTCTCAATATGAAAGACATGGTGAACCTCACTTACGACCGTTTACATACTAACGGTCAGAAGGAGCTCTTCCCCTGTTTTGTGAACCGCGGTAACAATTTCTTGCTGGAAGATGGTAAGCTTTTCGTCATCAAGCTCAAAGCTAAGAAAGCAGGCAAATTCAACCTTAAAGCTAAGGACGGTCTTCTTGTAGATCGTAGCTTGGGCACTTGCAACGCTTTCTGAATCACAAAAGACTGAATACTTCCCAACAGCCACCAGTTTTTTATCGACTGGTGGCTGTTTCTTTTTGGGCGGTACATCCATAAGAAATAATCTATATATAGAATATGAAACGCTTCATAATGGCACGTTTCATTATGGTTGTTTCAAATAAGAAATATGAAACTAGTTGTGCGTCCCAATAATTTTAGGAAATTTATCAGTAGCTTAGAGTCTCTCTCATAGAGAAACAAACAGAATAATTTATTATCTTCGCTCTCCGAAAATCAACTTAGAGGAATGAATCACTATTTTCAACACGAATACATGCGCCACGGACATATCGAAGTGATCTGCGGTTCTATGTTCTCGGGCAAAACGGAAGAACTCATCCGTCGCCTGAAACGCGCCCAGTTTGCCCATCAGAACGTGGAAATCTATAAGCCCACTATTGATACACGTTATAGCGAAGAAAACGTGGTCTCTCATGATTCCAACTATATCAAATCAACGCCAGTGGATGCCCCAAACAGTATTCTGCTGCTGGCTTCCGATGCTGAAGTGGTGGGAATCGACGAAGCGCAGTTCTTCGACGAAACGCTCGTAGATGTGTGTAAGAAAATGGCTGATGCAGGTAAGCGCGTTATTGTGGCAGGGCTGGATATGGACTTCTTAGGTAATCCTTTCGGTCCGATGCCCGCACTGATGGCTATTGCCGAGGACGTTACGAAAGTTCACGCTATCTGCGTGCGCTGCGGCAATCTGGCGCAATTTAGTCACCGCATCGTGAAAGGCGAAAAGCAGGTGATGCTTGGCGAAAAGGATGAATACGAATCGCTCTGCCGCGATTGCTTTAGCAAAGCCATCAACAATCATCCTCATGAAGTGGAATAAACTGAGACAGCTCTATCGGCAGAACAAACGTCAGTTTTGGAAATATATCTTCTATCAGTCCGGCATCTTCCTACTTACCTTTGGGAGCGCGTTCGGATTGTTTTTCTTGATCGATTTCCTTTCTGAAAAAATGGGGTATGGGCATCCCTCCTCGATCACAAGAATGCTCATCGTCATTGCTCTTATGCTCCTTGCCTTTCTCATCTTTGCAATTATTTATCATCTCTTGGGAAAGGACAAAGATGCGGAAGAAAGCAAAAAACCGAAGCGATGGTATCAGAATTTTTGGATACAGATAGCATGGTTCATCGTTATCATATCTATGGGCATTGCTGCTTTCTTCTTGCTCGATACTTATTTAGAAAAACTCCCTCAAGAATGGGCTTGGATTTACATTGCGTGGAAATTTGGAAAGAAAGTTGTCCTTTTCGTCCTCGCCCTTATTATTTGGCTGCGCACCAAATGGAAGAAGAAACAGCTTAAAAACACTCCGTCGGCTGACAAATGAGTTTTATTTTCGCCTTCAGAAACTTCTGTAAGATAACTGTAGACGCTTCACTTTCATTATCAAAAATGGATTTGCAACCTACTGAGTCATAAAACGGAATAGGAGAGAAGTAAGCAACAATAATAAAAGAACGAGACACAACTGCAAAGAGAAAGGCCTTTGCAGTTGTGTCTCGTTCTTTATAGATTTTCTGCTGACTCTCTTAGTCGCGGTTATTCGAATATATGAGAGCATAATAGATGAGTGTAGCAAGCGAACCGAGTGCTGCAACAACGTAGGTGTAAGCAGCAGAGCGAAGTGCGCTAACTGCCATCGGATAGTTTTCTCTACTGGTGATGCCTGCTCCTGCAAGCCACTGCGTAGCACGTCGGCTGGCGTCAATCTCAACGGGAAGAGTGATGAAGCTAAACAGAGTGGTCAGTGCGAAGAGTACAATACCTGCCAAGAGGATTCCAGGCATTGTGTTGACAAGTATCATACCTGCCAAAAGTACCCATTGCACCCACTGCGAAGCAAAGTTTACTACAGGAACGAGGGCCGAACGGAGTTGCAGCGGTGCGTAAGCCCTTTCGTGCTGAACAGCATGGCCACATTCGTGAGCTGCAACGGCTGCGGCAGCAACAGAACAACTCCCATAAACGCCTTCGCTAAGGTTGACGGTCTTGTCGGTAGGGTTATAGTGGTCTGTGAGTTGTCCCGGAACCGACGTAACACGCACGTCATAGATTCCGTTATCGTGGAGCATTTTCTCCGCTACTTGTGCGCCCGTCATTCCGCTGGCAATGGGAACACGAGAGTATTGCTTGAATTTCGACTTGAGGTTCGACTGAACCAAATAGCTGATCACGGCGAAGACGCCAAATATAATCCAAATCATGAGTGTCGGATTTTTTTTAGTTAGTACTTATTGTTTGTTGAGGCTTACTATACAAAAGTATGCCAAAGATACGGAAAACAATCAGTAGTGCAGATATATTGACATATTTTAGGGACTTCACGATACTTCTTAAGGATTTCTTCCTACATTTGTGTGTGTTTCGATTGAAAATCATCTGATATGATCTACACTCACTCCTACAATTCTCCATTGGGGCGTATCATCGTGGCAAGCCATGAGGAAGCATTGATCGGACTCTGGTTTGAGGGACAGAAATTCTTTGGCACAACGCTCTGCGAGGCGAGTGTGGAGAAAAAGAATACTGTACTTAGCGAGGCGCATCGTTGGCTTGATTTGTATTTTTCGGGTTGTCGTCCAGATTTTCTACCACCCCTGCGACTCTTGGGCACTCCCTTTCAGCAAAAAGTGTGGCAACAACTGTTGACAATACCGTATGGCGCCACCACTACTTATGCCCAATTGGCCCTTGCTTGCCACACTTCGGCGCGCGCCATTGGCGGAGCAGTAGGGCGAAATCCCATATCGCTGATTGTGCCTTGTCACCGCGTCATTGCTTCCGACGGTTCGCTCACAGGCTACGCTGGAGGTACAGACAGAAAAAAGGCACTGTTGGATATGGAACAGAGCCTGATAGGATAGAAAAGAAAAAGAGCAGTCCGCAGAGGACTGCTCTTTTATTATAGTGCATCAAACGAGCGGGATGAGTATCAAGAGAATGAGCTGAGCCGTAAGGATTCGCAGGAACATAGAGAGCGGATAAACCGTAGAGTAGCCCACTGCTGGCGCATCATTGTTGGCCGTTTGATTGGCAAAGGCAAGTGCAGGGGGATCCGTATTCGTACCAGCGATAAGACCCATCAGTGTGAAGTAGTTCAATTTCATCTTGAGGCGTCCATAAAGACCGCAAATCATAATGGGGATGACTGTGATGAGGAAACCCATCCAAACGTAGTGGTAACCGCCATTAGTGACCGTGTTCCAGAATGTAGCACCTGCTTGAACACCCACGCCAGCCAAGAAGAGTACGAGCCCCACCTCGCGGAGCATCAAGTTGGCACTGTTGGTAGTATAAGCCGTGATCTTAAACTTGTAGCCGAAAGCTCCGATGAGGATACCGAGCACCAACGGGCCACCAGCCAAGCCAAGCTTTACGGGTTCGCTGATTCCGGGGATAGGAATAGGAATTTGTCCCAAGAAAATACCGAGCAGAATACCAAGGAACATCATTCCAACGTTGGGAGCTTCCAAGCGCTTTTGCGTATCGCCCACGATAGCACGAACGCGATTGATATTTTCCTCCGTACCCGTCACGCGGATATGGTCGCCCATCTGCAAACGGAAGTTTCTGCGCGCAAAGAGCGTCATACCAGCACGTGAAACGCGTGTGACATTAACGTTGTAGAGGGAAGAGAAATGTAAGTCGTTGAACGTCATACCATTCACCTCAGGCTTAGAAATAATGAGTCTTTGTGAGATATAACGCTTCTCTTCTTCAGTTTCTTTCTGCCAGTCCTCGTCAATCAGTTCACCCATCAAGGCGATGATAGCTTCCTTGTCTGAAGTGGCCGTAACGATATAGAGTTTCATTCCTTCTTCCATTACGGTGTTTTCTTTCGGAATGAACATTTCGCCATCTTTCTTTGCACGAGAGCAAACGAAGTCGCCCTTCACAAAATTGTGAAGTTCTTGAAGCGTATGGCCCACTACGGCTTTGTTAGTAACGCGCAGGATGAAATGTTCGGGAACAGACGAGGGATCTGCCTCGTTGGCGTGTTCATATTCTTTGGCCTCTTTGTCGAGACTAACTTTGCAAATATAGCGAATAGCGATGGTGGCACCGATGATACCCACAACCGCCAGCGGATAGGCACAAGCGTAGCTACTACCTATGTTGAAACCTGGATCGTAGTCGGCACTTCCGCCCAGCAAGCGCGGAAGGATGTTATTGGCTGCACCCAAACCAGGCGTGTTAGTAACAGCGCCATAGAGAGTACCCGTCATCATGGCGAGATTCTTTTTGTTCAGTGGATCTCCAGGAGAGTAGAACCAAATGAAATAGAGCGCCAGCATGACAGCAATGTTGAGAACAATCAGTGCAGTGGAGAGAAGATTCATCTCAACCCCACCTTTTTTGAATGTGGCAAAGAAGCCCGGGCCTACTTGCAGACCAATACAGTAGACAAAAAGCACCAAGCCAAATTCCTTGATGAAATTGATGATGAGCGTTTGGTTGGCCATGGCTGTTGCCATTTCCCCGTTGGAAGGAGCCACTACAAACGTGTGGTAAAGGTGTCCGGCGAGGATTCCGACGAACAAAACGAAGGTTACGCCGAGGGAAATTCCGCCCAGTTTAAGTTTGCCCAACTTTACACCCAACCAAATAACCAGCGCAAAGAGAAGTGCCAAATGCGCAGGCAGCACAGGGTTGTTGATGATTTTAATTAACCATTCCATAAGTTAGAAAGAAAAACGTAAAAAGTTATATAGTTTTAAGTGCGGCGAAGTTAAGCATTTTTAGCGAAAACCCTCCCGCTTTCTTACCCTTTTTGCTGAAATGAGGCAATTTTTATATATTTGCAGCAGTTAGTTTTGGTGAAGTTCAGAAAGATAAGGATTGCTACTTTATAGTTTGCAAATTTGTCTCTCCCTTTCCCTTCTACTCAATTCTTGTTTCACATAATCCTTTTAGTTATGCGCCACACGTTTCTCTCCCTCTGCCTTTTTTTTGTCGCTGTTGTAACTTTTGCCCAGCAGCAGACAGAGTTGCGCCGCTCAAAGACAGTTTTTCTCAATGAAGCTTTCCAGAAAGGTAGAATACTCCAAACGTTCAATCGTCATGTAGATGATAGCGTCAATATCTTTCTGAAAGATGCCTCTCTCTGTTTTGTTCGCAAGGACACAATTTATAAGGCCTATCTCAATAATGTGTTAGGGCTTCGGCTCGATTCTGTGGAATATAAGAAAGTGAATAATCAGATGGGGCGTGTAGTGGCTCGTCAGGGGTATAACTATTTACTTTGCGTCACTACAGTGAATATGAATCTTCTCAAAGAAGAAACGTACAGTTCCAATAGTGCAGGCTTCTTTGATTTAGATATTCCCAGTGCTTCGGGCGTGAATGTCAACACTTTCTTTGAGCTCGACCGCGACAAGCGGGATTCCGATGTGGGCTACCCTTTGCAAAACAAATACTATTTTTGGTTATCGGGTAAGGAGATACCTGCCAACGAAACGCAAGTGAAGAAATATGTGCGCCCCGAAATGAAAGAGGCCTTCCGAACTTTGATGGCCGACCGCTTTTGGAGTTGGAGTGATGAGAAAAGTCTCAAACAACTGCTGATGTATCTGCAATAGGAGTGGAGATAAAAAGAAAAGAGAAGTCGAACTTATTGAGATTTATCAGCAAGTCCGGCTTCTTTGTTTTCGCATCGGTTCTTGTCTCTCCCAGAATTATTCAGTATTTTTGCCCTTATGGAACAAGTTAGAAAGAACAGTGCTCGCGCTTGGCTATTGGCCGCGCGCCCAAAGACGCTCTCGGCGGCGCTCATCCCCGTTGTCACCTCCTCCGCTTTGGCTTTTGCCTCTGGGCTGTTCCGTCTTCTGCCCGTATTGGGCTGTATGCTCTTTGCCGCATTGATGCAAATAGCAGCTAATTTTATCAATGACCTTTTTGATTTTTTGAAGGGGACAGATGGCGAAGAACGCCTCGGTCCTGAGCGCGCTTGTGCGCAGGGCTGGATCAGTCCGTCTTCGATGAAGCGCGGCATTGCTCTGATGTTGGTGCTCGCGGCTATCGTGGGTTTGGCCACTTTCTACGGCTCGATTATCACAAGCCCCTTTGTGGCTGACAACCTCCTGTTGATCACGGCTTATTTTCTGCTCGTGGGTTTGGCTTGTTTGGTGTTTGCTTTCCTTTATACCACGTTGCTGAGCTACTGCGGATTGGGCGATGTCCTCGTCTACGTGTTTTTTGGCTTTGTTCCCGTGGCGGGTACTTATTTCTTGCTGACCGGTTGGCTCATACCCGAGGTGTGGTGGCTCAGTGCCGCGGTAGGACTGATTACCGACACGCTTCTCGTGCTCAATAATTATCGCGATCGCGATACTGACCGCGCCTGTGGCAAGCGCACTTTAATAGCCGTACTTGGTGGGCGTTTTGGCAGTTGGTTCTATCTGTTGCAAGGCGTTTTCGGTGCATTATGTTTTTCCGCCCTCGCTTTCTATGGCCTTTTGTCTGCTCCGCTCGTCCTGCTTTATCTGATTCCGCATTTTCTTACTTGGCGCGAGATGGTGCGTATCAATCGTGGGCGCGAATTGAATAAAATCCTTGGCAAGACTTCTCGCAATATGCTTTTCTTTGCTTGCCTTGCAGTCCTTTCTCTTGTTTTCTGTATTGTGTGAGTTGTATCTCTCTCTGCACAATACCATCTTTGTTTTTTCTTCCCTTTGTCGTCTGAAAAAACTCAGGCGTGCGGACTCGTATCTATCCTTATTGTGCTAACAAATCTTTGCCACCTTTGCCATAATAAAGTAGACCAGCTGATCCCCTTATTCTATCAGCTGACCTCCTTATTGTGTTTGCGGCGTTGTTATCACAAACTATTTTCTTCTACTTTTGTTTAGTATAAACAATTTCTCCAATCGACAATTTGTCTTTGTTTATTGATCCCGTCATCGTCTCTTCCTTGTTGGTCTTCGGATCTTTTCCTGTAAGAGTGATAAGCGGCGGGTTGTATGTGTAAGTTCCCTTGATAGAAACGGTTTCTTGGTCGCTATTTAGCGTGTATAAGAATTCTGTTTTATTAAAAACTAAGGTTCTAACACCTTCGTCCTTGTCGGAACATACCCATGTGGTTCCTTTCAGAGATGTCGATTCGTCGTCATCAGAAGAGCAAGATACAAACAGAATAGGCAGCATTGCCAAGAGTAAGAATAAGTACTTTTTCATAAAGATATCTTAAGTTATTGAATGTTGCAAAAGTATATAATATTTTCTACATACTGTGCTAGTGATCTTTTATTTCTCGCGCAGTATTTGTTGTGTCAGGTTCTTTTTATGTAGGGGAGTTCCCCAATTGGAGAGAGAGTTTTCAATAAATAAATGTTTTATTGATTTTGTTTATCTTTTTTCTTTTCGCCCAACTCAATCACCTCTAAGTCCTTAAATTCTTTTCCGTCAACAGTGAAGCGGACGAGTGTGCGCACCTTTTGCCATCCTTGCAAGCCTGCCGCACCAGGATTGATATGTAGACAGCGGAGTGTTTTGTCGTAGAGGATTTTGAGAATGTGGCTATGTCCAGAGATGAAGAGGTCGGGCGGACTGGTGTACATTTTCCCGACGATGGAGCGATCGTAGTTGCCGGGGTAGCCGCCAATGTGTTTTATCATGATGTCGGCGTCTTCGCATTTGAACCGCAAGAGTTCGGGGAACATACGCCTAAGATCTCCACCGTCGCAGTTGCCGCAAACGGCGCGGAAGGGCTTGAAGGCTTGAAAGCGTTCGGCAAGTTCCGTAGAACCAATATCGCCCGCGTGCCAGATTTCATCAACATCGGCAAAGTATTTCTCGTAGCGTTCGTCCCAATAAGAATGAGTGTCGGAAAGCAGGCCTATGCGTTTCATAGCCCAAATTTTGCTTTCACGAACTCCTTGATGATTTCGCCACTTTTCTCAATACCTACAACGCTGGTGTTGAGACAAAGGTGGTATGTGTCGGCTTTGCCCCATGTACGCGAACTATAGAAATTGTAGAATTCGGCACGTTGGCTTTCTCCCTTTTCGAGCAAACGACGAGCCACCTTGCGATCCACGTTGTGGCGTTCTATCACGCGCGAGATACGATCTTCATAGTTGGCTGTGAGAAAGATATTGATGCAACGCGGATTGTTGCGCAGAACATAGTCGGCAACGCGGCCGATGAAAACACTACTATGCGCGTTGGCAGCCTTGAGAATGGCGTCGCTCTGAAGGCGAAAGAGAGCCTCTTCAGAGATAGAATTGTTGTAGTATTCGCCCGTTCCAATCATAGGAATGACAGAACGGAGGGCATGTCCGAAGAAACCTTTCTTTTCATCGTTTTTCTCGAAAATGTCTTCGCTGTAGCCACTTTCTTTTGCCGCTATAGCAAGGATTTCTTTATCATAGTAGTCCATGTCGAACTCTTTCGCCAGAAAATGTCCGATGGCGCGGCCGCCAGCTCCGAGTTGTCGCCCGATAGTGATGACAAATGGTTCCATAAGTTGTTAGTTATAAGTTGAGCGAGCTGAGTTGTGAAGTTTCAGAAAAATTGCTTTCATCTCTTGCTCTTTTATTTTATCATTTTTTTGAGTTTTCTCACTTGTTGCGCCTGCAGCGTGATGGCGATTAAGAACGCCAAAGTGTCAGCAGCAGGGAGAGAGAAGAGAACACCATTAACGGGATTGCTGAAGATATGTGGCAGAATCAGAATCAGCGGGATGAGGAAAATGAGCTGACGCGTGAGCGCGAGAAATATGCTCTTTCCTGAGAAGCCGATGCTCTGGAAGAATGCCACCGACATAATCTGAATGCCGACGAGCGGGAATGTGGCCACCATGATGCGCAGCGTGTGGGCTGCTTGCTGAATCAGTGCGGGCGAATCCTTTGCGAAGAGAGTGGCTAATGGTGTAGCAAAGATGAAGCACGCCAAACATCCCGTTGTGGTGATACATGTTGCAAATATAATAGCCTTTTTGAGGACTTCCAATAAACGATCATATTTTTGTGCGCCATAATTGTAGCCGGCAATGGGTTGCATCCCTTGGTTCAGACCGATGACAATCATAACGATGAAAAGTACCAGACGATAGGAGATGCCATACCCGCCTACTGCTACATCGCCTCCAAGGTTGGTTTCATTACCGTATTGCGTCAGACTGCGGGTGATGAGGATTGCCACGAGGCAGGCGCAGAGATTTATCAGAAATTGCGGTAGCCCCGTGATAAGTGATTTCTTGATAATGTCCCAGCGAATGTTGGGGAGTTTAGGTTCAAGATGCACGAGGTTCGATTTATCGGCGAAGAGATGAAACTGCCACATCAGCATGATGAGCTGAGAGCACACTGTGGCGAGTGCTGCTCCTCGAATGCCCCAATGCAGCACAAAAATGAAGAGTGGCGCCAAGAGGCAGTTGCACACCACCGTTCCGATAGTTGCCATCATAGCTTTCTGCGGACGATTGGTGGAGCGAAGCAGAGCGTTCAGACCCAAATACATGTGGGTGACGACGTTACCTGCCAGTATCACAGTCATAAAATCGTGAGCGGGCTCGATCGTCACATCGCTTGCTCCGAAAAAGCGCAAAATGGGAGTGAGAAACACTTGCAAGATAAATCCTAACGAAAGCCCCATGGTGAGATTCATGAAGAGTACATTTCCCAGAATGTCCTGTGCCGTTTTGTAGTCTTTCTGCCCGAGCCGAATGGACATCAGCGTCGAACCGCCTACGCCTACCATGGCTCCAAAAGCAGCCGTAAGCAGCATGACCGGTCCAGTAAGTGCCAAACCCATAATGGCCTCAGGGCCGACGCCTTGTCCTATGAAAACACCATCGATGATGTTGTACACGGAAGATGCCGCCATGGCAACGATGGCTGGAATGGCATATTGCATCAAGAGTCTCCCTACGGGCTGTTCGCCCAAGGCGTTGATTTCTACTTGCTTCTCTCTGGTCATATACTTGGTCTTTTCGACTGCAAAGTTACGACTTTTTAAGCAAAAGATGTTGAGGTTTATTTTACTGCCTTATTATTTGACAAATGCATTTCTCAATATAGCGCGAGAATTTATTGTTTTAGCTAAAAAATATCTTTGAGCGAGCGTGAGCTTTTATAGATTTAGTGAAAAATTGCCTTTGGGAGTAGGTTGATAAGTCTAAAAAGTGTGTTTTTTACTGAAGGAGGACTGCTTGCTTCCTTATTCTGTTTAGAAATGCAATAAGGATGTCAGCCAACAGCCTTATTGCATTTGAAAATATCCTTATTGTATTTTTCGGCATCCTTATTGGGACGGCCAGATGAGAAGTAAGAGTTTTAGGCCCACTTTACTTTGAGATGAGTTTTAAGCCATTCTCAACTTGTTAGAATACGAATTATATTTACAAAGATAGGCGTTTTCTGAGTTTTTTAGATAACTTTTCCCCTTTTCTCTTTTATGGTTTTCTCCCTTAACCTTCATTGTTGGTAAATGATAAAAAGACTGGGTGACAGATGTCTGAAAAACATGGGTAGTTCAAGGTTCAGAATCGCCAAAGTCTAAAAAATTGTACGTTTCTTTGTGCTTCGCATGCTTTATCGTATTTTTGCACAGATATATCATAAAGGTGTAAGCTAAAACATAAAATAAAGCTCTATGAGTGAACAAATGAAAAAAATCAAGCAGCTCGTCGAACTTCGTCAGAAAGCCCGCATGGGCGGTGGCGAGATTGCTATCGACAAGCAGCACGCCAAAGGTAAGGCTACGGCTCGTGAACGTATCGACATGCTCCTCGATAAGGGTTCTTTTGAGGAATTGGATATGTTCAAACTCCATCGCTGTTCCGATTTCGGAATGGAGAAGAAGAAATTCTTGGGCGATGGTGTAGTGGCTGGTTCAGGTACTATCAATGGTCGCCTTGTTTATGTCTTTGCTCAAGATTTCACCGTGAATGGCGGTTCACTGTCAATCACAATGGCGGAGAAGATTTGCAAAGTGATGGATTTGGCCATGAAGCAAGGTTGTCCCTGCATCGGTTTGAACGATTCAGGCGGTGCGCGCATCCAGGAAGGTATCAACGCGCTGGCAGGCTTTGGTGAGATTTTCCAACGCAATATTGAAGCGAGCGGTGTGATTCCTCAAATCTCTGGTATCTGCGGTCCTTGTGCCGGTGGTGCTGTATATAGTCCAGCTTTGACCGACTTTGTTGTGATGCTGGAAGGCGTTAGCTATATGTTCCTTACTGGTCCGAAAGTGGTAAAGACAGTGACGGGTGAGGACGTAAGTCAGGAAGATTTGGGTGGCGCTCGTGTACACAGTAGTGTTAGCGGTGTGGCTCATTTCACAGCTAAGACAGAAGAAGAATTTGCGGCTCTGATTCGCGAACTGCTCGAGTATGTTCCTCAGAACAATATGGAGAAAGCTCCAGCGAAGGAATGTACCGACCCGATTGACCGCAAAGAAGATTCCCTCAACGAACTTATCCCCGACAATCCCAACATGGCCTACGACATGTATAAGGTTATCTCTGCGATTGTTGACAATGGCGAGTTCTTGGAGGTTCATAGTCAGTTTGCTCGTAATATCATTGTAGGTTTTGCTCGTTTCAACGGTCAGAGTGTGGGTGTTGTGGCTAATCAGCCCAGTGTTTATGCCGGTGTCCTCGATAGCAATGCCAGCCGCAAGGCAGCTCGTTTCGTGCGCTTCTGCGACTGTTTCAATATTCCTATTGTTAGTCTCGTTGACGTGCCAGGCTTCTTGCCCGGAACAGGCCAGGAGTACAATGCCGTTATTGACCATGGTGCAAAATTGCTCTATGCTTACGGCGAAGCCACTGTACCCAAGGTGACAGTTACACTGCGTAAGAGCTATGGCGGTTCCCACATCGTGATGGGTTGTAAGCAGCTCAAGGCCGATCTCAACTATGCTTGGCCCAGCGCAGAGATTGCCGTGATGGGTGCCTCTGGTGCGGTTGCCATCCTCAATGGCAAAGAAGCCAAAACACAGGAAGATCCCAAGGCTTTCTTGGCAGAAAAGGAGAAAGAATACAATACGCTTTTCACCAATCCTTATAAGGCTGCCGAATATGGTTATGTTGACGATATCATCGAGCCACGTAACACTCGCTTCCGCGTGATTCGCGCTTTGGCACAACTGCAGAATAAGCGGGAAACGCGTCCTGTGAAGAAGCACGGTAATATTCCTTTATAAAATGTGTAAATGTGTGAGTGGGCGAAGTTGTACCTCTGTGCGATTCTTCCATTCCCATATTTTCGTATATACCTATTAGCACATTTTCAAAATGAAGACGTTCAAATATAACATCAATGGTCGTGAACTTTGCATCCGTGTAAGTGGCGAAGACAGTACGATTTCGGATATCCTTGTTGATGGAGAATATCCGCAGGTGGCAGAAAGCGAAATGCCCGCTTATGCTGCTGTCATCTCGCTGGCTTTGCTGGAGAACGACATCGAAGTTGTCCACGACGACGAATCAGATGTCATCACGTTGCAGCATCATCGCTCCTTATGGGGTAATCCCGTTAGTTTGTTGCGCCCAGTTGTGGGTGGCTCATCCTGTTCTGACGATGTCGCAGTGCCTACGAGCGAAGTTTTCTAACCATACATTCATAACGAATCATAAAATATGAAGCAATATAAGTATAAAGTCAATGGTGCGCAGTATGACGTGACCATTAACGAGATTCAAGGTCAGTTGGCCAAGGTGGTTGTTAACGGCATCCCCTTTGATGTAGAGATGCAGAACTCGCAGCTCTCTGAGGATAACCTGCCCGATGTAACAACAACTGCTGCTCCGTCCGCAGTCCCAGCAGCTCCTGTTGCTGCCGCTCCGGCTGCTACTGAAGCCGCTCCTTCTGGTGCAGGTGAAGGTACGCCTGTGAAAGCTCCGCTACCAGGTGTTGTTACGAAAATCAACGTTTCTGTTGGTCAGCAGGTGAAGAAGGGCGAGAATGTTCTCGTTCTTGAAGCCATGAAGATGGAGAATAATATCGCGGCCGAGGCAGATGGTACTGTCAGCGGTATTGCTGTTAAGGCGGGCGATAGTGTGCTCGAAGGCGCAGTTCTTCTGACCATTGCCTAAGTCCTTTCTACCCGTTAGTCGGGTTGAGTGATAAAACAACGGAAGACTTTTATCCCCAGTGGGTAAAGTCTTCCGTTTTTGTTGTATAAAGTCAGTGCCTTATTCCTCTAATAAAGTGTTGAGCACCTTGCGGCTGAGGCGATGCGCCTTCGCTTCGTTTTGCAGCAGTTCGCGGATGTCGGGAGCTGCAAGGCGGGTACGGTTGCGCAGCAGTATGGGAATGAGCACTTCTGTTTGCTTCAGATGCGCATATTTGCCCAAAAGAACGGGAGTAGGGTAGCCGTAGTGACGGATAAAGTGGATGGCGCGGTCGAAGCAAATGGAGTCGGCCACAGCCATATTATTGACCAACATTGGTGAGGGGCTTTGCAGAAGCACATCATGTGCCCCTTGAGCGTAACTCCAAAGTTGAACGAGTTCTAAAGCCGCACTGTCGCGCTGCGTCAGTTTGTCGCGGTGGAGAAGTCCGTTGGAGGCCGTAGCTGAATAAGAAAGGCTACCGAATATAACCAGCAGTAAAAGCACGTGTTTCATCTTTTCGTTATTTTCTAAAGTCCATGATTTTGTGATTGGCTTTCTTTCGTCCGAGAGCCCGGAGTTGGTAGAAGCCGTGAGGGAGATCGGCTGTGTTAAATGTTGAGTCGGGACGGAAGCGACGTATTTCTCGTCCCGTATTGTCCACCACGACAAACGTTTCTGCATCCACGTTGAGCTGAGGCACTTTCTGCGAATCCGCCGAAGGAGACAAAGCAGTCATTTTCTTTTGTTGGCGGAGCGTTTCGAAGATGCCACCCATGGCTTGCAGTGGGTCGTTGTCGTAGCTGTGGGAGAGCCAATCGAACACTCCCTTCACGTTGTCCGTCAGAAACTTGCTGCGGAAGAGGCAGAAGCCGTTGAGATGTTGCGTGCGCAAGAAGTTGATTTGGCGTTGCAGCGCAACGAGTGGCCAATCCTTTTCGTTCGCCGACAAACAGTAGAGCCCCAATCCCGGAACTATTGCGCCGCGCTGAGCACGCTCTTTCCAGTCGAGCACAAAGGGGTAGAAATTATCCCCATCAAAGTACATCATCGGGAAGAGTACATCCATCGTTCCCTCGTTGAGCCACGCCACCGCGTCCTGATGCACCGCGTCGCGCGCATTCCAGCCCCGCGAACTCTGCCGAGCCATGTCTGCGTACTTTCCTACGGGCGAGCAACTCAGTACAATACCCGGTCGGACGCTATCTACAGCGCGGCGAATCTTACGCACCACGCGTGTCACGTTTTCCGTACGCCAGCGGTTGATGGGTTGCCCCTGTCCATAGCGCTTATAAGTTTGCGCGTCACTAAAGCGGATGCCGTTTTCGGGATAACGGATGTAGTCGAGATGAATCCCATCGACGTCATAGTTTTGCGCAATTTCTTGACAGATAGACGCAATATAGTCGCCCGTTGCTGGTACGCCAGGATCCATGAGGTACTGGTCGTTACTGAGCTGACAAAGCTCCGGATGGCGGCGCGGTAGCGAGCGGTTGCCCAGTCTTTTCATATCCGCCACTTTATTCACTGGGAACGCCACCACCCAAGCATGGAGTTCCATTCCGCGTTTGTGTGCCTCGTCAAGAGCAAAGCGCAGCGGATCGTAGTTGGGGCTCTTTCCTGGCGTACCAGTGAAAGCCCCGTCCCACGGCTCTATGTCCGAGGGATAAGCCGTTGTGCCGCGCAATCGAGTTTGGAAAAGTACTGTGTTGATACCCGCCTGCTGCAACCGATCGAAGATGTCGATGAGTTCTTGCTTTTGGCGAGTGATGCCCTCAGCGCTGTTGGCGCGCGTCTTTGGCCAGTCAAGCCCCATGAGTGTTGTGAGCCACACGGCGCGGTAGTCCTTCTTCTCCACCTTTGCGGACTGAGCCGAAAGGAGAGAGAATGTTGAAGAGAGGAGTAGGAGTGTGAGAAAAAGTTTCTTCATTCAATCAGAAAAAGATGAAACAAACCGATGGATGTTATTGCAGTTGCTTGTAGAGCTCACGGAGCGCAGCACGCGGCATACCGAGACTCACCGCCTTATCAAGGTCGCGTCGTGCCGCACCAAAGTCCTTTTGCTGAATCAGTACGCCAGCTCGTCCCACATAGAGTTCGCGGTTGTCGGGCGCAAGGCGCAGCGCTTGGTCGTAGTCGTTGCGGAGAGAGGGGAAGTTTTGTTGTTCCTCTTCTAAGTGGATGCGATAGAGCAGCGCATTGAGATCCTCGGGGTGTGCATTGATATAGATGCTGATGCGTTGCAGCGCCTCTTTTGGCCGTCCTTCCTTTTCGAGCGTCATAGCCAGCAGGATGGGCGCATTCGTATTGGAAGGATTGAACGAAAGCACCTTTTCCAAATCGTTGCGCGCATTGCTGTACTGTCGGTTTTGCAGATGAGCCGCTCCGCGCAAGAAGTAGAGCCGCTCCCGCAGCGAGTCGGTTTGTGCTGCCGGCATCAGCAAATCGCAGTCGGTGATGCACGCTTGCGGGTTGTTATCTTGCAGATAAACTGTAGCCCTGTCCATGCGCGCGCCATGATCCGACGGATTGAGGCGAAGCACCTCGGTGAAAGTCTCTATGGCTTCGCGATAGCGTCCTTGCGCAAGAGCAATCTGTCCCAAACTGCGCCGCAAGATATTGTTGCCTGGCGCTTTCGGACGAAGCTGCAAACATTCGCGGAAGAGACGTTCGGCGGCAGCGAGCGAATCGGAATGCAGATAATTGTATGCCCACTTCAGATTGTCGGCATACTTGAGCGAATCCTCACGTTCTTGTCGTGCGTCCTTTGTCTGCACGTCGTAGTCGTGGAGGTTTTTGGAACGCACGGTGGTAGCCCCTTTTCGGAGTTCCACAATGGTTTGGCCCGTCATCGGGATGATGCTGCCGAGCAGAAAGAGCAGCACTACTAATCGTTTCATACGGACAAAGATAGAGATAAAATAGGACAATGTGAAAAGCGAACTGCTCACGCAGCAGCTCATGTGTAGTCTTTAGATTTTTTTATTACTTTTGCGCCGAAAAAATTATATAACGCTTAACAAATAGCCCCTTATGATGCTATCGGAGAAAGGAAAAGCTTTCTTGCAATTGCATATCTCTGTCCTGCTGGCAGGTTTCACTGGATTGTTCGGTAGGTTGGTGTCGCTCGATGCCGCCCAGTTGTCTTGGTGGCGAATGATGCTAACCACACTCATCTTGGTCGTGTTCATCGGCTTTCCGCGCCTCCCTCTCAAGCGCGCTTTGCAATTGGCTGCTTGCGGTGGTTTGTTGGGCATCCACTGGGTGTTGTTCTACGCCAGTATTCAGTATGCCAATGTTTCCATTGGTGTGGTGTGCTACGCCCTTGTGGGCTTCTTCACCGCCATTGTCGAACCGCTCGTTTTCCATAAGAAATTCTCTCCTCGTGAGCTTGTCTATTCTCTCATCACCGTTGCCGGTCTCCTTTGCATCTTCTCACTCGACAGCCGCTACCGCTTGGGCATAGCTATAGGTAGTGTGGCCGCTTTCACGGCAGCGGTGGCCGCCATTTTTCTCAAGAAATACTCTCAAGAAGTGCGTTCGCGCGATGCGTTGGCTTATCAGATGATGGGCGGCTTCGTAGTGCTCACGTTGCTTGTTCCGCTCTATCTTGCAGCATTTACGGATGTTCCCACGCTCTTCGTTCTTCCACAAACGGTGGATCTTATGTGGATTTTCGGCCTGTCTTTGTTTTGCACCGTTGCCCTTTATCTCTTGCAGATTGCCGCCCTCAAAACGCTTCCCGCTTTTACGGTGGAACTGAGCTACAACCTCGAACCCATCTACACCATTTGCATGGCGTTTATCTTTTTTGGTGAAGGGCGCGAACTGAACTTTTCGTTCTATTTGGGCATAGGCCTTGTGGTGCTTAGCGTGCTTCTCCAAACGCGGCGAGCTATGAAGAGGAAAGAGGCGTAAAAGGATAGAGATTAATCTTCCTTCAACTTTCCGGTTTGAGATGCAACTAATTGATAATAGAATCCTTCCTTTTTAATGAGACTTTCATGATTACCTATTTCTACTATATTTCCATGGTCAAGCACAACGATTTGGTCTGCATGGCGAATAGTACTTAATCGGTGGGCAATAACAACAACGGTTCGATCAGTGAAAGCAGCATTCAGAGCTTCTGTTATCTTCCGTTCATTGATTGTATCCAAGGCATTGGTAGCTTCGTCAAGAAACAACATCTTTGGATTCCGATAGAGCGCGCGGGCTATCAATAAACGTTGACGCTGTCCGCCACTCAAGCCTCTTCCGTTTTCTCCCACCAAAGTATCAAATCCTTTGGGCATGGCATTGATTTCTTCGTCAATCTGAGCAATGCGGCAACACTCCCGCAATTTATCATAATCGATATGCTCATCGTCGAGAACTATATTGTTGAGTATACTCTCACTGAAAAGTTTTCCGTCTTGCATCACCACACCACAAAGTTCACGCCAGCGGCGAAGATTGATAGATTGCACATTCATGCCGCCCATCCTGATTGTGCCATATGTTGGGTTATACAGACGAACTAAAAGTTTTAATAATGTAGACTTGCCACAACCGCTCCCACCCACAATGGCCGTAACTTTATTTTCTGGAATGGTAAGATAAATGTTCTTTAAAACTAAAGGAGCATTGGGTGTATACTGGAACATGACATTTTCAAGCACGATGTCGCGGTGTTCAGGCAGAATATTTGTATTTCCAATGGAGAGAAGCTCCTCTTCATCATCAAGTTGGCGTATTTCATTCATACGAAGAAACGAAATCTTAGCGTATTGAGCGGACACAACGAAATTAATAAACTGTACCAAAGGCCCATTCAGCATTCCAATGATGAATTGTGTAGAGATCATTACACCGTAGGTGATATCGCCTTTGATGACAGCCGTAGCGCAGAAAAACGTGATAGCCATATTTTTCAAATTCTCAACAAATTGAGCTCCGAGATTCTGCATATTTGTAACCGCCAGTACCCGCTTGTTTATCTTATAAAGCCCGGCTTGTATACCTTCCCATTTCCAACGACGCGTTTGCTCATAGTTGTAAATCTTGATGTCTTGCATAGCCCCAACTGTCTCCACCCAATAGCTTTGATCACGTGAAATAAGTTCGAAATATTGCCAATCAAGTTTTTTACGAATGCGAAGAAACAATAGCACCCAACAAACATAAAGCAGAGAGCCACTTAAGAAAATAAAGAAAATAGTCGCATTGTAAATGAGCAAGATGATAGAGAATAATACAAATGTTAGTGAAGAGAATATTAATGCCAGCGAATTATTCATAATAAAGCTGCGAATGCGTTCGTGATCCTGTGCTCGCTGTAAAATATCACCTACTAATTTATTCTCAAAAAAAGTAATGGGCAACTTCATGAGCTTGATGAGATAATCGGTAATCAAGGCTATGTTCACACGTGCTGTAATATGCATCAAAATCCAATCCCGCAGTACGTTGAATACCATTACACTGAAGAGGATTACTACATTTCCTACAAGAATCATATTGATAAAACTCACATCACGGGTCTTTATGCCAACGTCTATTACAGCTTTCGAAATGAAAGGTAGTAGACCTTGCAGCAAGGTAACCATTAACATTATAAAAAAGATAAGGGTGAAGTTGCTACGGTATGGTAGGAAATATTTCAGAATACTGATGAAACTGCTCATTTGCTGTTTAATTTCAGCTTTTGTGTCAGCAAATGTTGTAGTAGGCTCTAATGCCAGAATAACTCCTTTGTCGGATCCTTTAAGCAGCCAACCCTCTTCAAATTCTGTTCTGTTGTATTTTACTCGTCCTTTCATCGGATCTGCTATAAAAATATGCCGACGGTTAACTTTATAAATTACAACAAAATGATTCTCATTCCAGAATAAGATTGCGGGGAAAGGTACGCGATTAACAAGATCTTCCGTATTACACTTAATTGCTAATGTACGAAGACCTATACTTTCAGCCCCTGTACTAATATCACGCAGCGAAACTCCTTCTTTGGTGATACCGCATTTGTCACGTAGACTCTGAAGAGAATAATATTTACCAAAGTATTTGGCCACCATTTTTAGTGCTGCAGGACCACAATCATGTGAATCCATCTGGTACTCTATTGGAAATTGTTTCCACATAGGGATTTATCTAATTATATTTTTGTGTTTTATTTTGAACTTTGTGATTTTAAATTGTCAAATAATCGTTCAATCAAGCGTCGTGGCTTGGTTAATATTTCGGCAGTTCCTTTCGATTCGAAATTTAGAGAGAGAGTCTTTCCAAAATTTGTTTGTAACCCATAAGGAAAAGCGATTCTTACTAGGTAAGTATTGACGCGTCGTTGCTGAATTTCTGTTGTGTTACTAAGTTGTGATATAGACTCTACTTTTCCTATGAGCATCCCATATTCATCATACGGGAAATCGTTTAGTTTAACATTAACGATTTGTCCTGATTTTATCTTACCTGCTCCAGTTGAAGGGATAACAGCTTCACCTATTACTTTGTTCTTTGCTGGAATGATAGTAAACGCTTCCTCCCCAGCCCGAATCATTGTATTTTCTCTCCAAAAGTTTAGATAGTCTAACTCTCCTTTGCTTGTAGCGACAAATAGATATTTCTCTTTCCAAAGACGCAGTTCGTTCTGCAGCGTGTTACGCTTAGCTTTCATGTCAGCAAAAGCTTCATCTAGTGTTTCTTGTTCTTCTAAGTGCGACCGAGCTATCTGTAACTGACCGCGTTGAATATCGGTTTGCTTGCTGTTGTGGGATGTTTGCAAATTCAGATAGGCTTCTGCTTGTGAGAGATAAGCATTTTGATTATTTTGGAACTCATATTTGCTGATAATTCCCTGCTTCAATAATATACTGTCTTTCCGAATCTGTTCTGCTAAATTAGCTCTTATCCTGCGTTGTAAGGCCAAAGTTGCACGCGCATTGTCCTCTTCTTTCCGACCTCCTTTTATTTGAGCTGCCAATTGAGTTCTTTCGTTTGCATATCGATTAGATTTTTCCAAACGCTTCCAATTCTGACAACTTATCATCCACGCATTATAACTAATACCTAATTCCCCAAACTCCAAATCGGTACGGAATGTTGTGGGGTGTTCTTGTGTAGCCAGTAAACTTTCAAGATAAAGATATGAATTATAGTCTACTCCATTTTCGATATAGGCAATAATGCTTCCCGGATGTACAGTAGCACCACGTTCCAAAAGAAGATGCATACGGCCGGTAGTTCCTGCAACCAAACGCACAGGAGCTGTCTGCCCGGTAAGACTGATTTCCCCATCCACTGTATCTGGATATTCAATGACAAATGAAAGAAACAGCATCACACTGACAAGAATCGTTATCACCATGACTGTCCACAACGTCCAGCGCGTCGGCATACGATCTATTATATCTTGTACTTCTTCAGAACGTTTGGGCATTATTCGTGCGCAGGTTTTTATGATAGATATAATGAATAAGACTGAGTCTTTGACTTGCAATTGCGAAAAAACGCTTTACACTTCCAGGTCTATTATTATGTTTTGTTACATCCGAATAACCAAAATCTCGTTGAATGGAGAGAAATGGGTAGACAGTCATTGCATTGTGTGAGAGTTGAGATAAAACGCCATCAGCCGTATCACCCTCTTTAAAGTCATATGAAAGAATAGGATTGAAAAGAGGTTGGAAGATAATGATAAATTGTGTGCTATAAAACCAGTCGATCCAATAGCGGTTAATATCTACAGGAACAGCAGTACCAAAACCGCCAATTCCGCCCGATAGAAGATCACACTCTTGCCGGTTAGCTCTTACAAGATTATAGAGCAAATAATCGGAGGTGTAAACATCTGTAAAAACATGATCATCTTCACAAATAAGAATCATGTCTTCATTACGGCTTTTTGCCAGTTGTACAATTTTTACTATACTCTCCCACAGTCCTATAGCTCCAACAGGATGTTCCACAGCTTCCACCCACGTTATATTAAACTCGGATCGTCCGGAAAACTGTTCTGTCATGTGTGTTCGACGTTCCGTTCGTACTTTTAAGTTAATAATATATGTAGGAATACACCAAGATTCAGCCTTTTTGTTCATTTTTATATTGTTCTACTGTTTGTTCGAAAATCTTAGTAACTTTTTTTGACCAAATATCCCAATTTAATCGTGTTTCGTATTCTCTTCGTGTATTTTTCCTTAGTTGTAAGTATGTCTTTTGATCAGAAAAAACCCTGATGATTTTATTTGCATATTCTTCTGCTTTGGCGCTTAAAGGCAATAAAAATCCGTTTTTACCTTCTTTAATTGCACCAATAGTCCCTCCTACTCGAGTTGCAATGCTAGGAACTCCATATGCTGAAGCTTCTGCAAAAACGATTCCGAAAGCTTCGAACCGAGTAGGTAAAATTAAAAAATGAGCATTATAAAGTATAGAACAAAGTTTTCCTAAATCAGCTGGTTTATTTTTATCCAAAAAAGGGATAATTTCGATATTGTCTGGTATAGGTTCTCCTATAGGAGGTATGCAACCTATAAAAGTCATTTTGCAAGGAAAAGCTTTACGCTGAAGAATACGGAATGTTTCAAATGCTATGTCTCCTCCTTTGTTCTTCCAACTTCGGCCAATAAAGACTATATGGCAATATGATAAATCAATATTAACTTGATAGTTTACAGGATGAGGTAGATTGGCACCAAAGTTTATAATTTCTATTTTGGCCCTGTCACAATTATAGTAATTGACAGCACATTCTCTGGGCCACTCTGAGGCATAAAGAATTTTAGTATATATCTGATTCAAAGCTTTTCGCTCACATTCTATCATAGACGGGACGTAGGCCCTATGATTTTCTTGGCGGAATTCTATCATTTGAGTAAAGGTTGTATCGCTTAAATTTATGACAGGAATATCTATGTCTAAAAAGGCATCAATATATAAATCGCCAAAGAAGACTAGATCTGCATCTGATATATTCTTTATTCGTTCACTGCAAAGCGCTCCTATCAGCTGACAATATCGCTCCACTTCTTTAGGTCGGGTAAAACAAACTTCAGAAAAAAATCTCATTTGTTCCAATAAACCGCGCCCAACTATTGTGACTTGGTGTAAACGCTGTAATGCTTTTAAAATGTGGTTTGTTGTACCCGACCAATGATGTATCGAAAAGGGGTCACCAGTGCTTAAAAAGACTATATGCATTTCCTCTTTCTAACCTTTGATACCTAGGTAGACCTATCTTCCAGCGATTGAATGTCTCTTTCCTCTGATTGTCAAGTTGCTTGTTGTCTTTATCTGTGTGAAGGGTTTTGTTTTTATAGATCTCCATAAAATGACCAGGTAGAAAACGTCCGTCTGCAAGTTGAATTCCGTGCAAAGCAAAAGGCTCTATCCGCTTTATCTGAATCTGAAGCATCTTGAATATTCGCTTTTCTTCAGAAGTATAGTTATCGTCCAATGGATGCAGAATTAGATGTCCCGTTCTATCCACTTCTACAAAAAAAGTGCGATTAAATTTCTCTACTTTTACATCTTTCATGTATATAGAAAGTTCGTGGGCGAGCAGAATATAAGCTGTAGCCATATAATAAGGATTGTCCCAATCACCTCGTGTCTCGTCATTGCCTCCAAGATAACCTATAGCACGTGATACATAATCAGAGGTGGTGAAAGACAAATCAAAAACAGAACCTCGATATTGTCCGTTCTTTATTCCTAAATACGCCGTTCTGCGGCAAGCAGTAAAACCTACATACGGAAAAGTGTGTACTGCAACCTGATGAAAACCGTCTCGAAGATGGAAAGGGAGCACCTTGACTACGTTTCCCCAAAAGTCTGTTAGTAGTTCATAACCATAATGCTTTATAGCTGCGTTCCAAGCCACGGTGTCTTTCTGCTTTGTTTCTACATTATATAGCGCTACAATACGTATATCAGGCCAATCACTATTGTTATCTCTTATAATCTGCCATTGAGGGACTACATGGTGTTGTTTGAAAAATAGTGTGTCTGAATAGATAGGGGAGAGAAACCAACTTGTCTCACCAAATAATTCATGAGAGGTAGTCGTTGTTTTTCCTTCCTTCTCCATGAAATCCTTGTAGGTCGTTTTTATTTCTTCCAAGGAAACAACAGGACGTACAAATGTCACTTTCATGCTGTCATTCCATGTTTGCACATTTTGTGCAAACAGCGTATTATAAGGAATAGACAACAATATTAATAGTTTTATTAAGGTTTTCATGATATAGAATTTTACCAGTCTTCACTTAGCCCTGCAGGACTTGTCCGATGAAAGCCATATTGTACTTCCCCTTTTCCAGCAGAGCCTTGATAAACAACCCATTGATTGCTTTCTGCATCATAATAAGCACTTTTTTTGACTCCTTTCTTTGCATCTTCCTCTGCAAGATCTCTATCTGACTCAGAGAGCTTATAGCTTGGTTCTGTTTCACTATGTGGATCGAAAAAAGGATGAGTATGATATGAAAGATCATATCCTCCCTGCAAGTCGGAAGGACGATACACAGCCATCGAAAGTCCAGAACTGTAAAGTCTGCCACCTCTATTTCCCGTGGAATCAATCATGGCTCCCCATTCTACTTTTGTCCGTTCAGCCAAATAAGCTAACAGTTCTTTTGTCACTGCGGTACCAGAAATATCTGTTATAGGATAACCATCAAAACAAACATTTGGATCGGCTGTAGATTTATTAGAAATACTTCCGTTTGTCGCAAAAGGCGTGGATCCGCCTCTTTTAGGATCATAAACGACCCAGTAAGTTTTATCGCTTTCATCAGACATCTGTTGGTATGCAGATATCTTGCTTAAAATGGAGTTGTCTGAAATGACTGCTCCGTTGCAATCCACTACGATAATGCCACCACCTATATAAGTGTGTTGTTCTTCTTTGCTCAAAGCAGCAAAAGATGTTGCTAATTGTTCAAGAGTTTGGCGTGTAATTTTTTTTGCCATAATAATATTATGATGTTAGAGATTAGTATATAATTCTAATATTTTAGAATTATGTTCATGAATTTAATTATATTGCTTTCTGCCTTTGGATTTTCTTAAAGTATTTTCAGCTATCTCTCGTATGAGTAGCAAGAAGGTATAAGAGAGAATCTATTTCTTTTTTATTCAATAATAGCTGTCGCTTCATATTCATTAGACATTCTAATAAATTTCTCCACTCGCTATTTTCTGATGCAAATTGTTCTAAAATTGCGCAGTGCATGCGGTGTGGTATTGAGCTATCATCTGTGTTCGTCCTTTTGTTTGCAGATAGAGGCATAAATACTAACTCTTGCGATTCAATATAAAATTGACCTCCGTGGACAACAATGTCTGCCCACAAACCATATTCACCTTCAGCCTTTCGAAAACATAAGTTATGTTTTTGTAAAAAAGAACGCTGAATAAGTGCCGTGCCCAAATAGATGATATTTTCGCGACTGAATTCCGAAACAGGTGATTTAATAAGACCATACTGCGTGGAGTTTTGTCTTTTCCTTAAAAACGAATGTATGCTTGTTGCGCACACAATAAGATCTTTTTGGTCGCAAAAATGAACAAGTTGAACTTGCAATTTATCAGATAGCCAGACAGAGCCTGCTTGAGCTAATGCAATAAATTCACCTTTGGCTGTAGTTAAGCCTAAGTTCCATGCATCTTCAATTGAAGTTGAAGTATCCATTATATGTGTTCGGTCATCTTTCTTGACAAATATGTTAGCTCTTTCACCAATTGGTAAAATTGAAATTTCAAAGCAGCTATAACTCTGATTGTAGAGACTCTCATAGGTGTCTTTCCATGTAGAATACGGACCTATTACAGGAAGCAAAATAGATACAAGAGGGTCCTGTTTTGTCATAATAGGTTATTTTGAGGATTGCACAAATAAAGTATCCATCTCGATAAGCCACTTAGTAGAGATGAGGGTGGAGTATTAGGGCGCAGATTGGGAATCAGCTTTTTGGAAAGAATTCGGATACGAAGAGAGGTATATTCTTTTGGTAACAGAGAGACTGCATTAAGGATAGAAATTTGTTCATCCAAGAAAGCATGAGAAAAATACATATTTTTTAGTCCATACCGTATGTTTTCATCAATGATGTCTTGATATTCATCACTTTCATCCATTTCTGCTATTGCTGCTAAAGAAGAGCCTAAGTGCAGAGATTTAGCAATTCGTCCTTCTTTAAAAAGCTGCAAGAATGCTTGCAAGAGAGTCCTTGAATAATGTTTATATTTAGCAGTCTTTACAAGCTTCAGGTAAGTATTAAAAAGGCCGATGACAGATTGCTTCTTCCCAACATAATGTGGATCTCGCCAATCGAAAAACTGAATAGATAGAAAAAGTTCTATTCCTTGCAAAAATTTATTGATAACAGATTGAATTTCCGATTTGTCAGAAAGTGGTTTTACTGCCGAAAGAAATTGCACGACTCTTGTTGTAGAAAGTAAAGTGTTAGGCTGTAAATCCACTTTTTCATAGGCATTCAAGATAAGTTGTAATTTATCTGAAAACAATTCATTAAAATCGGCTTCAAGAAAATTCCTTTGTATGAGATATATAAGAGCCATGCCTATACCTGAAAGTCCGCTTTCATAACTTTTATCAAAGGAATGGGAAACAAGAGCATGCTGAATAAGATTAAAAGCTCGTTCTTCTACTTCTTTATCTTCTAATACTTTTGCTGCTTCAAAAAGAGCTATAGAGATACCTGCCATACCGAAGTAAATTCCTGGAGTTTTCACAGTTGGAACTTCTACTAAGACATGTTTTACTAATTGTCCGATGAGTGTCTTATCTATTGTATGCATAGGTGATATAGTATGGCAACAATTGTTAGTATGCTTTTATATGCTTTATCATAATTGATGGTACAAAGATATATAAAGATATATAAAGGTATATTCAATATTAAACGTTTTTTGTGAATTTTAAATAACCAAAACATCTCTTTTACAAAAAAAAGACTGCGGAGAGCGAAAAATAAAACGTTCAGTCTATAGAAGTTAGCTTATCGTAATATTCTTCAAACTAATCTTTGATTGGAACTTTCGCACGAAAGTGCTGATACGCGTCTTTCATGATCTGCTTCTCCTTCTTATAATTGGCAATGCTATTATATAAAAAGAAATCTTGCTGCTGAGAAATATTTAAAGCAGGTCCTTGCCAATAGGCTTGCCAAAAGAGGATTTGACGAGTCTCAGATTCTGCAGCGATAAGAGTAAACGCACGTTGTACGTTCTTTCCCATCAAAGTTCTCATATACTGCAAGTGATAGTTGTATGCATCCGCTTGCCAATGAGTTTCAACTATAATGTTAAATAATCGGTGTATTTTTTCTACCTCAGAGATATAAGTTATTTTTTTAAAGCGTTTAAATACGCTATGGCATCTAATTCTGTTGTGCAAAATCTGTTAGAAACAAAACAAGACTGAAGTTCTTCAAAATTTGCTGGATAAGCAGTGAAAAAATGCGCTGAGCAATACTGTCTTTTGATGTTTTTTGTAAAGATTCATAAGATGATACTAACTTTTCTACCCCTGTTTTTTCTTGAGAAAAAGCTATCAAAGGACACCATATAGAAGCGAAAAGTAGAGTTAACGTGCGCATCTTTTAATGATCTTTTTTGTTATAATATTCATAACAATCCCACTATTTCCATGTTGTTTAAATAGCGCAAAAAGTTCATCTCGTTTTTTTGCTTTCTATTACCATGTAATCATCTTTACCACATTCTTGTTTTCCAGATCCAGGAAGAGGTCATCCACATGTGTCTTTACCTGTATTTCCCTCATGAATTTTTATACCAGATCTGCCAGGAACTCCAGACAATTCATAATAGCCTGTTCTTCCATGAAAAGTGGTAGGTATAACGTTATAACTGCCATTAGTTATTGCTGTATCAGAACCGCTTATTCTTTCTTTAGCTGGATCATAACGAGGTTCTAGGAAATAACCAGTTGATTGCGAGATGACATTACCATAGTCATCATAGGCTGTGGCCGTATAGATACTACCTGTACTATTCTTTCCAAAATAAGAACGCACAACATCTACAACTACATGATCTCCGCCAACATAACAAGATTGTTCTTCGCAGTTCAATATTTGCATGTCTTTTCTTAATAATGCGAGAGTCTTCTTTTTATTTTCATAAAATAAAATTTTGATGATTTGTAATTGGTTACAAATATATTTAAGGTTCGACTACTTATCTCTACTATTATATTCCCTGTAAGAATCATGCTGATAAAACTCACATCATGGGGCTTTATTCTAACATCTGTTACCTCTTCAAATCCCATTAACAAGAAAAGGGTTTGAAGAGGTATTAAAAAGAATTCTTACTCGCTGATTATCTGTAAAAAGGCATCAATGCGTTCTCCTTCATCCTTCGTGAGATGGGGGATTTGTTTTTTTAATAGATTTATACGTGAGCATAGTTGTTCTTTATCAGCCGTCAACTGATAGTTGATGAAGAGAAGTCGGATGTGAGTGTTCCAATCTCTTGGCTGGACGCTAAGATGTTCTGTACACAAGCGCTCTGCCTTTCGGAAAAAAAACTCTGCATTTTCCTTGTCGCCGGTTTCTTTTGCTGCCAAAGCCCTAAAAGTTAAAAGGCGTATATCGGTAGGGTAGATAGATAGTCCCTTATTCAAATAATTTATCATGTCAACCTTGTCCATTGCTGTAGCTTGCAGCTCATAATATCCCGGGAGAAAATTAGGATGAGACCGGAGTAGTGAGCACAAAAGACGAGCGTATTTTGTGCTTTTCGCTTTAAATAAAGACATTTCATCAACAGGAGAATCATTATAATATTCTCGTAAAATATTGAAAAAACGCTTCCAGACCTTTATGGGATACTTGTTCAAGATTGTTTTTGTTGTCGTTGGCACAAGGATTCGCTTAGATGTGTCGACAGAGGAAGTGAGAATGCCATAACCATCATTTAACAAACGGACGTTGTAAGTTACAGGCTCTAATTCTCCTTTGCTTATCCAATTGTTCCAATCACTTGCATAACTTTGTTTGCTTGAAACATTGGCAGGTACATCAAGTATTTTCCGCGAATCAGGTTGTAGGGTCAATTGAAAAACACTGTCCGTAGAAGAAATCTTGTCCGTTTCTCCATGATAGAAATAAACGATATACCCTTCTCTGGCTGTAACAAACTCGTCTGTAGTCATATTCAGCACACATTGTTTTTTGCCATTTTTTATTTGGAAGGACATCTCAAAATCTTCTGGAATGAGCTGCATCCAGGGGGTGGTGTCCAAGTTGCGCAACGAGAAAGACGCAGCATAGTCTACCTGCTGCCCTTTTCCTGCCACTGATAGTAAAAAAAAGAGGAATAATAAGATCTTACTATATTTCATACATTTGGTATTATAAAGTTATTTCAACATGAATACATCCTTTTTCATACAGGACTTTGCAGCCTTCTTGTTTCAATGCATCTTTCAATTTGCTAATTTGAGATGCTGATAAATTCTGCTTGTTTATATCAAAAACATGTACCTTTTATTGTTTTATCTATTTATCACTTCATATTTCGGAAGAACCTAATATGTTCTCTATAATTCTATCCGAACTCTCTTACGCACGGCTGCCTCGAGATAGTCCATAATTCGCCATGTTGTTCCTTTTTTTTGAATGTGATAGTAACGTCCGGAAAGAATCCTGCCGTCAGAGACATAGAGGGGAGTTAGTGTCCATTTTGGTAAGTGGGTGAAGTAGTCAGTAAGCAGAGCCACATCTTTCTTATTATTGTCTGAAAGAGTTTCAGGTGTCAGAATATCTATGCTGATATTTCCTGTAGATGAAACATAGGCAATCAGATTGTAATCAGCGGTGTCTGAAGATAATTTGTAATGCTGACCTTTAGCATTTAACTCTTCACTCATCACGCACGATTGAGCAAACAATCGCTTAATGTCCCAATATATCCCACCATCGAAAACAAAGGAGACATTATTTTTGAAAAGTGCATATTCGTTAGCCTTAGTAAAGTACGCACTTTTATATGTTTCAAAAGCCTGATGCTGTCGTTGTCCTTTTAATACCTCAAAACAACCGAATTCGTTAGAGACTACAAAGCCAAAGTATGGAAGAGGATTTGTTATGAAGCAGAATTTACCATTGAGCCAAACAGCTGGAATTTTGGTTGTATCTGACTTTGTTTGTTCAGAGACAAGTCTCTTTGTATCTTCCTTCATTAACGAAGCATCTGATTTGGACACACAAAAATCATAAGGCTCTTCTTCCGTTCGTAGATGAAAGAACCAATCTGCATTGATATGCTTGTTTCCCGAAGGAAGACTCGTTGATGGAGTACTGACAAACATGACTGTCCCCAGAGGCCACCCAATAAGTTTCTCGCACGATTTATTTTTAGATTTCAACTCTTTATCAAGAGGTCGTATGGATTCCCAATGCGGAGCTGCATGGAAAAAGGACGCACGCATTTCATCCAGTGACACATATTGCAGCGAGGGAAGAGACAACAATAAGCCTTTATCTCCTCTCATACATTGTTGGGCATATGATGGGACACTCAATAAAACAGCTAAAATGAACAAGATGTTATGCATTTGTTAATATCTTTTTTTCTTTCGCTATTTGAATGAAAACTTCGATCCATATTTTTTTCTGTAACCTCACCGTCTTCAGGAACACCTTCATAGGAAATGAACTCCCCTGTTGTAGATTCATATACTACAGCATGAGAAAAACCATAAATCCGTAGTTCGTCAAAGGAACTCGTATCAGTATGAGACGGACCATAAGCATATCCGTCTTGATAAGGATGGCTATGATACATTGTATCGTAAAGATTCTTTTGTATTCTAAAGCAAATTCCTGGAGTTTTCACAGTTAGAACTTCTACTAAGACATGTTTTACTAATTGTCCGATGAGTGTCTTATCTACTGTAGGTATAGATGACATAGCATGATAACAATTATTAGTGTGCTTTATTATAATTAGCGCTACAAAGATTCATAGAAAATTGTTTAACGCCAAATGTTTCTTGTAAATTTTCAACAACTAAAACATCTCTTTTACAAAAAAGGTTCATCCCCGAATTGTACAGGTATTTTATGAATAAAGAAAAGTACCATTGCAATTCTGGGATGAAGGCTTTATTTTTATTAAAAAAAGGAGTTGCAATTAAACCTTTTTCTTCATCATTCGTCACTAAGAAAGTGACATCGCCCTAGGGAGGGTTATGTCTGTATGATTGAAACAGGATTATTCACAAGAAAGTAATTGCATGAAACGACTTCTTTTTTCATTGCTCGCTCTCATCATCTCTCAAACGCTTTTGGCCCAAAAATATGTGGTTACGGGCAGCGTGGAGGACGAGCGCAATATGAACAAACTTGAGTTTGCTTCGGCCACGCTGATGAAGCTCGATAGCACGAAAATCATTGGGACAATGACCGACAGCGTTGGTGCGTTCAAACTTCGTGTGGCACAGCCTGGTGCGTATATTTTGCGCGTCAGTTTTGTGGGCTATTCGAAAGCGGATCGCATGGTGACACTTACGGAGAACAATGATTCCATTGATTTGGGCATCATAGGTTTGGTGGGCGATAAATACACCTTGCAATCGGCCGTAGTCACTGGTACTGCCGCGCGTGTGCAGCAGGTGAGCGATACAACCATGTTCAACGCCTCGGCCTATCGCACGCCAACGGGTTCCACCCTCGAATCGCTTGTTAAGCAGTTGCCTGGTGTGGAAGTGAGCGACGACGGAACGATTAAGTGGAACGGAAAAACCGTCAAGAGCTTTCTCGTCAACGGTAAAGACTTCTTCAAGGGTGACACAAAGGTGGCGATGAAGAATCTGCCTACTGAGATGGTCAGTAAGCTGAAGGCGTACGACAAGAAAAGCGACTACACAGAGCAAACAGGTATCGACGATGGTGAAGAAACTACCGTACTAGACATCATGACGAAGCGCGAGCTGAACGAGTCGTGGATCGTTAATGCCGATTTGGGGTGGGGTAATAAAGACCGTTATGCTGAGAAATTTTTTGCCACTCGCTTCTCCGACAACAGCCGTATTTCTCTTTTCGGTTCGCTCAACAATACGGGCGACGAAGGTTTCGGCGGCCCGCGTGGCTTTGGCAGAAGTAACGGACTTACCTCGAGCAAAATGTTTGGTCTGGACTTCGAATGGGAGAATGGTAAGAAAAAGCGCGAAGCAGGCCGTTTGGAACTGGGTGGAAACGTTCGCTACAGCCACACGGGAGTTGACCTCCTCGCTAAGACCAATTCGGAGATATTTCTCACCAGTGGCTCTTCCAGTAGCTTTGCGAACAGCCTCTCTAGAAGCTTCTCGTCCTCTACCTTCGTTAATGGCGAATTGAAGCTGGAGTGGAGCCCCGACTCTATGACTTATATAGACATCCGTCCCACGTTCTCGCATAGCGACAGCCATAACAGCAGCAAGAGCAGGAGTGCCACTTTCAAAAGCGATCCTTATGGTTTGAGCGGTTCGCCGCTGGATAGCATCTTTGCAGCTAATCCTGCCGCTGCCCTCACCAGTATTGCTGTCAATCGTAGCGAACAGCTCTCGAAAGGCAGTAGCGTTAATAATTCTGTGGGTGGAAGCATGGATATCATTCGTCGCTTGGGAAGCAACGGACGAAATGTGAGTTTCCGTGCAAACTATAACTATAGCCAGGGACACAGTAGCACCTATTCCATCTCGGATATACAATACTATAACGGCAAGGCCGCAAGCTTCCTCAATCAGTATAGTTGGACGCCCAATAAAAACTATAATTATGGTTTGCGCTTTGGCTATTCCGAACCCTTTGCTAAAAATTGGAACGCGCAGGTGCGTTATGAATACTCCTTCCGTTATCAAGATAGTGACCGCAGCCGTTACAATCTGAATGAGATCGACTCGCTCACCTGGGGCAACCCACTGGCTTATCCGCCACTGGGAACGCTTCCTACCGAAGCCCAAGTTCTGCAAGCAGTGCGTGATGACTACAATTCACAGTATGCCACCTATCGTTATTTCAATAATAGTGTGAATCTGGGCGTGCGCTACAACAATAAAATAGTCCGTTTCGATGCTGGCGTAAGTTTCAATCCACAACGCACAAAATTGGCGTACGAACGCCCCGGACAGAACATAGATACCACCGTGGTACGCAAAGTGTTCAACGTCTCCCCACAAATGCGCTTCCGCTATCAATTCTCCAAGACCAATCAGTTTGAGTTCAACTACCGAGGCTCTGCATCGCAACCTTCGATGACGAACCTGCTCGACGTGGTGGATGATAGCAATCCTTTGCTCATTACTATGGGTAATCCCGGCTTGAAACCCTCGTGGGTAAATACGTTGCAGGTTCAGTATCGTGGCTACAATCCAGAGCAACAAGCAGGAATGTTCTTCGGTTTCGATTTCACGCAAACGTCTAACGCCATCTCCACGCGCATGGTCTACGATGACGCTACAGGTGTGCGCTATTCTCGTCCAGAAAATATCGATGGTATCTGGAGTATGGGAGCACATGGTATGTATAATTTCGGCTTTGGTAAAAACAAGGTTTGGACACTCTCCTCGTTCACTAATTTCAGCTTCAATCACGATGTAGGCTATGTGAGCCGCGTGAGTGGTGCTGGTCACACGCGCAGTCTTGTGGCGGCCTATTTGCAGACCACAGGTGTGCGTAGTCAGCACAATACAGCGTATTATAATAATGTGTTCAATTCTGCCAGTGCGGAGAAAAATATAAATAAGACCCTGAGTGTGGGCGAGCACTTACGCCTCAACTATCGTGCCTCCTTTTTTGATGCAGGTTTTATCGGTATGCTGAATTATCAGCACTCGCGCAACAGCATCCAAACGTCGGGCAATCTCAACACTTGGCAATTCAGCTATGGAGCAGAGGCCAATTTCAACGCACCTTGGGGAATGAGTCTCTCCACAGACATCCGTATGAGCAGTCGCCGTGGATATTCGGTAAGCTCCATGAATACAAATGAACTGCTTTGGAATGCTCAGCTCAGTCAGAGTTTTCTCAAGAAAAAGAACCTGACACTCAGCGTGCAGGTCTATGACATTCTCCAGCAGCAAAGCAATATCAGCCGCGTGCTCAATGCTCAGCTACGCAGCGACTCTTGGAACAATGCCATCAACTCTTATTTCATGGTACACCTTATATATAAGTTGAACATCTTCCCAGGTAGCAGTTCTTCAAAAGATGCTGATGCTAAGCGCGATGGTGAGTGGAAAGAGGGACCTGGAGGTCGTCCTGGTCCCGGTGGTCGTCCCAGTGGTGGACGTCCTGGTGGCGGTCCTGGCCCGGCTGTCCTGTCCCCCAGCAGTCGCTTCTAAGCCACACTAAAACAATCAGACATTTCAATAAGATAAGGACGCGCTTTGCGAGCTCTGCTTTCTTCCTCCCTACATGGAGAAGACTGTTTGCCGCAAAGCGCGTCCTTATTGTGTTTTACCGAATTTTATAGTCTACTCTTTGCAGGGAATTGATTCTGTTACTAACTTTGCTAAAAAATAAAGACGTAATGAAAACGAGGATAGGCCGATTTTTCGGTGTCTACTTTCTATGGGTCGTTTGTTTTGTTCTGCAAAAACCTTTCTTTCTCCTTGTGTATGGACAAAACGTGCAGCACCTCCGCGCAACAGATTGGTTGAGCATTATGTACCACGGACTCCCGCTTGATTTCAGTATGGCAGGGTATCTCTCCGTCATTCCAGCTTTGCTGCTACTCCCCACGCTTTGGCGAAAAGAGCAGTGGCCGCGGCGAACGTTGATGGCTTATTTTGGCTGTATATCTACTATCGTAGCGATGGCTTTCATCCTGAATCTTGTGCTCTATGGCTATTGGGGATTCCCACTTGATTCAACGCCTTTGTTCTATTTCTTCTCGTCGCCACAGGAGGCAGTGGCCAGTGTGAGCTTTGGATTCTTGCTCCTCGGCTTGTTGCTAACGGCTCTTTGCAGTGTCGCCATTTATGCCGTGTTCTATTTCTTCTTGCTTCGCCCGAAGCGTTGGCCGCAGTTTGAGAGAATTCACAATAGAGCCTGGAAGAGCTTGGCTCTGTTTCTTCTCACAGCCGCTTTGTTTCTCCCTATCCGCGGTGGGATAACAACGTCGACGATGAACGTAGGAAAAGTTTTCTACAGTAGCGACCCTGTTCTCAATCATGCCGCCGTGAATCCGCTTTTCAGTTTGATGGAATCATTGGTAGGACAAGAGGATTTCGCGAAACAATATCGCTTCATGGACGATCGTGCGGCAACGCACCTCTTCCGCTCTATGCAAGAACAGCCGGAAGCGAACGTGGTGCTTTCCGACTCCCTGCTGACCACACAACGCCCCAATGTGATGATTGTTGTGATGGAGAGTTTCTCCAACTTCCTAATGAAGGAAATGGGCGGATTACCCAATGTGGCGGTCAACCTTGATTCGATAGCCCGAACAGGAGTTCTCTTCACGAATTTCTACGCCAATAGTTTTCGCACCGACCGCGGATTGGTTAGCATCTTG
Source organism: uncultured Alloprevotella sp. (assembly GCF_963536905.1). Taxonomy (NCBI): domain Bacteria; kingdom Pseudomonadati; phylum Bacteroidota; class Bacteroidia; order Bacteroidales; family Prevotellaceae; genus Alloprevotella; species uncultured Alloprevotella sp. The sequence continues at coordinate 95,337 of NZ_CAUTBW010000003.1, forward strand.
AGTGGCTATCCAGCTCAGCCCACGATGAGCATCATGAAGTATCCCAGTAAGACGGCACATCTCCCATCCATCTGTGGCGCTCTTCTGAAAGTCGGTTATCGTCCTAAATACTACTATGGGGGCGATGCAGATTTCACCAAAATGCGCTCTTATCTCGTGGCGCAAGGTTTTACGGATATTGTCTCCGACCAAAATTTCCCCGTTGGCGACCGTCTCTCTAAATGGGGCGTCCATGACCATTTGCTTTTCCGCAAAGTGTGGGAAGAACTCCGCAGCGAAAAACCACAGCAACAGCCTTTCTTCCGCGTGGTGCAAACGAGCAGTAGTCACGAACCTTTCGATGTGCCGTACCACCGTCTAAGCGACGAGCGCCTCAATGCCTTTGCCTACACTGATAGTGTTATTGGAGATTTTCTCCGCAACTTCCGAACGTTGCCCGCATGGAAGAATACGCTCGTTATCCTTGTTCCCGACCATCTCGGGTGCTATCCCCCTCATATTAGCAATTTTGACATCAATCGCTATCGTATTCCGCTCATTCTGACAGGAGGAGCTGTTCGAGAACCGAAGCGCATAGATATTATTGGAGGTCAGCAGGACATCGCCGCCACGCTCTTGGCGCAGTTGGGCTTGTCGCACAAAGAGTTCACTTTTAGTAAGAATCTCTTCAATCCCCAAGCTCCGCATTTCGCTTTCTTTGCTGTGCCCGATGCTTTTGGGCTCGTCACCACCGATAACCAACTTATCTACGACAACCAAGCTCACCGCGTGATGCTCGACACTGGGCGGAGCAAAGGGCAGAACTTGCGGCCGGCAAAAGCTTATTTGCAAAAACTCTACGATGATATTGCTAAACGCTAACAAAGATGCTTGATTTCTTCACAGATCTGGACACACAGTTGATGCTCTTTCTCAATGGATGGCACACTCCGTATTGGGACAATTTTATGTGGCTCTATTCATCTAAATGGATATGGCTACCTTTCTATGCAGCTTTTGTCTTTGTGATTTTACGCAACTTCAAGTGGCGCGTTTCGGCTCTGATTTTTGTAGCTATATTTCTGACGATATTTTTCGCCGACCAAATTACGGCTACGCTGCTGCGTCCCATCTTTCATCGCTTGCGCCCATGCAATCTGGACAACCCCTTGTCGCAGTTCATTCATGTAGTGGCAAACGATCGAGGCGGCGCTTACGGTTTCCCTTCTGCCCATGCCGCCAATGCTTTCGGCTTTGCGTTTTTCATCCACTATTTGCTTCGCCGGAGTTGGCTCTCGCTGCTCCTCTTTGCGTGGGCACTAATGATGTGCTACACGCGCATATATTTGGGCCGGCACTATCCTGGCGACCTCTTGGTAGGCGCGATGGTAGGTTTTGTTAGTGCAAGTTTGTCTTATTATATGTTTCGTTACGTTGCAGGAAGTCAAAAAGAAAAGCCGCTACATGGAATCTCTGTCCCTCTTTACGTCCTACTCCTCACGCTTCTCACTTTTTTCATCCTTTCCTTTTTCTATCCCTATTAGGGAGTGTGGAGATATAGGCAATACAAGATAAAAATCCGCAATGAATTCTTTATTCAGAAACCATTGCGGTCAGGCGGGAAGAAAAGGCATACAAACCTATTCCCGTTATCACTGACTTTACCGACAGCGACGGAAAGGATTGCATGCAGGAAACCGTTCTGGAGAATTACAATCTCCTCGAGTCGTCCCGGTACATCTCGCGCATCTCGCTCGTCGAGTCGGTTACCGTGAACGGATTCCCGTTGGCATCGTAAATGTAATGATTATGCCCGATTTGCGAGGGTACCGTCGGGTGGTTGTTGTCCTCGTACAGATAAGCGAACGCATACGTCTGTGCCACCTTACTCGAATCCACCTTTTGTTTCTTGGTGAGCGGCTCGTCCATAATGCCATAGGTCATATCCAATCGATACGACGCCGTTTTGGCCTTTTCGTTTTCCGAAATCAGATGATTGATGTCGTCGTAGACCGATAATAGTCCATTCTTTTACCCGAATTTATTGCTCATGAGATAGTCTTTCTTATTATCTTAAACTCGCATATGTTATTCTAATCTCATTTTTTTCTTTCCCTAAAGTTGTTATATATATAATTCTACCATAATTATCATATTTGTACTGACATCTGTAAATAACGGTCTCGTCAGAAAAATCTGGCTTGTATTCATATCGGAACTCTTTAAGTAAGCCTTTTTCTATAACTATTGTGAGCGTTAAAACATAATCGACTCTTGCATTAATATATGTGTAATATTTGTTGATTTTTAATATATTAATTGTTTTACAATCGCCTTTTGTTTGAATAAAAGATTGAATTTCCGACTTATCATAATTGGATAATATATCAGAGATAATACAAAGGTCTTCGAAAATAACCTCCGGATATTTTATATTCACCCCCCACGATTCCAAGTATTTTAATTGTTCGAAAAAGATATTTTGCATATCTTTCTCGACTTTTGTGAGCCTTATAGGTTTCTTTTTCTTGCTTTTATAGACAGCTTCTTTCTTTTCATTTATATATAGACTCTTGGAAATATACCCAGATTCATACGATAAGGTAACATCCACCTGATGAGCTTCCGCTACTTTACTGTTAAGAGGAAAATATAATAATAAAAGAAGTAAAAACACTTTCATAATTAATATCTTGTATAATGAGAAGTTTTTATTAATTTGTTTTCCAAAATATTGTTCTACCATATACAGCAGTGGATTGTAATCGCATTTTTCCCGCATTAGGGTTAGGAATTGACTTCTTTGTTTCTGAGTTATAAAAAGAATCCCGTGCAGCACGAATCATAGGTGCTTTGAATGCTTTACCAATATTATTTTTCCACTGAGCATAATGTTTTGGAGAAATATTTCAACCCATAGTATTCATATGTATTTCAAAACGACCATTACTTCTACACCATTGCGGATTTTTCTTTCATAGATGGGTTTTTGTTTACGTGCAGAATAAAGATTACGATTTTGGTAAGAAATAATGAAACCAATCAGCTAATGGTGAGGGACAACTAAGCAATCCTTCATTGTATTGCAAATTGAGAAAAGAAAAACGGATACGCTCTTTGGGTTGATATTTCGCTGCATACACAGATAAGCTTCGCCCACTAATGCAGTTTTCAGCCTTTACCTCTATTGGGATAATATTCTCTCCCCATTGAATGATAAACTCAATCTCTGCTCGATTATCAGAAGACCAATAATGAGGGACTTCATCTTTCATCAATGGCATTAAGGATTGTACAACAGCATTTTCTGCCATACTCCCCTTGAACTCGGTGTAATTAGCATTAGCATTTAGAACCACAGTTGCTGGAAGTCGGGCAAGGCGGCGAAGTAGTCCACAATCACAAGCGTAGACCTTGAAAGCAGTAGGATCTTCGTAGGCAGAAATAGGTAGTCCTGGTTTGCTGATGTTGAAAACTCTGTAAATCATACCTGCATCCTCCAGCCAGAGTAATGCGTCTTCATAATCTTTAGACCGTGCCCCAGGTTTAACAATCTTATAGATGAATTTTCGATTTTTTTTGGCCAATTGTGATGGTAGTGAATGCCAAATAGCATGAATACGTGGAATGTCTCTTGCTGTGGCATATTTGGCAAAGTCAAGCTCATAAAGATCAAGAATCTCTTGCTGTACCTGCTCCACAACTTCCATTCCCCTATTTTCGAGTAAGCTGATAACTGCTTCGGGCATACCACCACATACGAGATACCGCCGATATTCCATTTTCAACTTATTGAAAATTATTTCGGGAAGATGGTTCGCTTCGTCTAAATCCTCCACATAGCGATATGTTCTTTCGTCTGCAGCACGCAAAAATTCGCGGAATGTGATAGGGTACATACGCATGATGCTTACCTTACCTACTGGCACTGTCATGTTGCGCTTTTTGACTGCTACACCGAGCAAACTACCAGCGGCTATAACATGATACTCTGGAGCATCTTCATAAAAATACTTCAAGCTATTCAGTGCTTCTTCGCATTCTTGAATCTCATCAAAAATGATAAGCGTTTTTCCTGCAACAATAGGAATGTCAGTATAGAGCGAAAGCTCTTTGAGGATTCTTTCGGGGCTTTTAGATGTTTGGAATACTGACTTCAATTCCGGTTGGCGGTCAAAGTCAAACTTAGCATAATACTCAAAAGCCTCTCTACCGAAGGCTTCCATCGCCCATGTTTTGCCAATCTGTCTTGCTCCTTTCAGCAAAATAGGCTTCCTTTTTGGATCTTCTTTCCACTGCTTGAAAGAGTCTATTATATCTCTTCTAATCTCCATAATACATTTTTAAGTGCGGAAAAATGTAGTGATGATACGCTTTTCTGCAGTTATTTTTGCAAATATGGTAATTATTCTTAAAATCAGCAAGCTTTCTAAATAGAAAAATATATCTCTACTGAGTGATTAAAGAACTAAAAGTTATAGAGGTTCTATTGAAAGGCTAAAAGGACAAAGTTCTCTCTGAGAAATTATAGATGTAATGATAGTTTTAAGCAGCGGGTGGTGGTTTCCGATATGGCAGCGCGGCAGTCGATGCGTTCGCCTACAAGCCAGAGCGGGCCAGCAGCATCGCAAACGATGAGGGCGGCGCGTTTGTGAATGCGCGAGCGGTGACAATTGGTGAGATAATCGCTCACAAGTTTACTTCCCTTCATGCCGTATGGGTGGAAACGGTCGCCAGGTTGGAGACTGCGGACGAACAACTCTCCTTGAATCTTGTCGGCATCAAGGGTGGCAACTTCTGGAACTCTGCTAATCTCTACCTTCTCGCATTTTTCTATGAGCAATGTGCGCCCAGCGGACAATGTTGTATTGCTTTCGCCGAGAGGAGTAGGGGGAACTTCTTCAATGATAGGCGAAAGTATGAGCCGTCCTTGATGGAGAGTGGCCCACCCTGTGGTACTCGTGAAGAAAATGCCCGATTCGCCTTGCAGCTTAGGGAAGATGTCAGAAATATGGGAAGAACTGAACCCATACTCCTTCATGAGGAGGAAAAGATATGTTTGTGGCGCGGAGGAGTTTAGCAAAGTGTCCACTTCAACGGAAATGCCGAACGTCTCTTCCCGCACGCTTTCTTTTCGGAACTTTTCAAACTGTTCTCCGACGATGTTGTCGGCTTCGGCCATACGCTGCATGGTTTCTGCAAGGGTGCGGTCGAGCGATGGGTTCATCTGGCGCAACAAGGGGAGTATTTCTTGTCGCAGTTTGTTGCGCCTATAATAGGTGTCCGCATTTGTACTATCCACAACAAATGCTTCGCCTTTTTCTTTCAAGTAAATTTCAATCTCTTGTCGAGTCACGCCGAGGAGCGGTCGGATAACATCCGTAGTGCGAACGGACATACCTGTCAGTCCTTGCAAACCAGCACCGCGCAGGAGGTTGAGGAAGAACGTTTCGGTGTTGTCTTCCTGATGATGCGCTACAGCCACAAAGCGGATATTGCGCTCACGGAGCAATTTTCGGAACCATGTGTACCGCAAATCTCGCGCCGCCATTTCGAGACTCACTTTTTGCACTTTCGCCACCGCCTTTGTGTCGAAGTCGACACGATGAAGCGGCACATCCAATCGCTTGCAGAGTTGCTCCACAAAAGAGGCATCGCGGTTGGCTTCTTCATCGCGCAAATGGAAATGACAATGTGCTGCCTCCAGAGGATAACCCAAGTCGCGCAACACCAGCAGAAGAGCAACAGAATCAGCTCCACCACTGAGAGCTACCAAAACACGCTCGCCATCATGGAGCAGATGATGGCGAACGATGAGTTGGCGGATATTGTCTGTAAACTTCAATGTCTTGTTGTGTCAGTTGTGGGCGAAAGATTCTCAATAGGAAGCTGTGGCAGGAATTCCTTCTTTCTCAATCATTGCCACGATGCGATCCAGTTCCTCGTGAGTAGCTTTCTGTAAGTCGTGGTTGGGCGTTTCGCGGTCGATGGTGTAGATCATTACCTGCTGTGGCTTGATTTCTTTGACAGCTTCAAGCCATGGCAGCACATATTCATCGCCCGTATTGTCCACATTCTTCCCATCTACGGTTCCTTTCATGAACATTGTCTGCACAATGACATGCCCATTGAAAGCCTTGAGCGCTTCGACCACCTTTTCAATATCATAAGGATACAAAGGGCGATCGACGAGCTGTATATACTCCAGATTGATAGTGTCGAGCTTGAGGATATTGTTATCCACAAGCATGAGAGCTTTGCGGATATTGGGACGCGCCGCAAAAGAGGCATTACTCAGCACACTCACCTTTGCTTTCGGACAAAAACGATTGCGCAGCGCGATGGTATCCTCTATGATACCCAAAAAGTCGGGGTGGGTGGTAGGTTCTCCGTTACCAGCAAAGGTAAGTACATCGGGTACTTCTCCTTCCATGTGCATCTGCTCCAAACGAAGTTCGAGCGCACGTTGCACCTCCTGCCGTGTGGGGCGTTTGGAGTGAGCAATGCGATCTTTATTGAAGCCACATTCGCAGTAGACACAATCGAACGTGCAAACCTTTCCATCGCGTGGCATCAAATTGATGCCTAAAGAAATTCCCATCCTTCGGCTGTGGACAGGACCATATACTGGTGCAGGATAAATAATTGTTGACATAATCTATAAGTTATCCGCGCGAAGTTACTGTAAACGTCCGAATTTTCCAAACCCTCCTCTTGTTTCTTATTTCATATGTATCTTGCCTTCTATTTTTAATCGTATCTTTTCTGCTTTAGGAGCTAAAGAAATAGTTGCGAAAGTTTTTGTGGCGGCTGTACGACACCGCTGGTGTCGGAGGTGAGTGGTGCACCCTCTCCACGGGTTCTCCCTTCGGGCATCACCCGCGGTTAAGCATGGTGTGTCCCCTCCGGGGACAGTGGGTGCGGG